>SXWG01000041.1 GCA_005789925.1 Actinomycetota bacterium
CTTCAATCGCACCACTTCAAGATCTTGTGACCCCAGGTGAACAAGTAATGAGTTGATGACATCTTGTGGGGTCGGCGCACCAGGACGCTTGCCGACATCGATGAAATCGGCACTCGGTTTCGCGAGCGACAGAATCGCCGGGTTTGCAAGACGATCGTGCACGATGACATCGGCAGATGCGATGAGTCGAGCTGCTTTCACGGTGAGAAGATCAGGGTCACCTGGTCCTGCACCGACGAGATGGACGGTCATCGTGCCAACTCCAGTTCCTCGTGCGCATCCTTCGCCTCATTCACGAGTGCGTCGAACGAGATTCCTTTACGTTGTGCGAGCACGCGAATGATGGGTTCCCAGTCGATGTCTTCGGTACTGAAACCAACGGCATGGATGGACGCACGACGAGACGCAAGTTCAGATGCGAGTTCTGCAAATTCAGGACCGATAAGGCGAGCAAAGTTCGCACGCATCCATGATGACAGTGCCGGACTCGCTCCACCAGTCGACACCGTGAGCATGACGGGACCCTGACGGTGCACTGCGGGCAACGTGAACGTGCACCGCTCCGGATCATCTGCACTGTTCACCCAGATTCCGCGTTCCTCTGCTTCGTCAAAAATCCGCTGGTCAACGTCGACATCACCGGTCGCGGTGATGACGAGTCGAAAACCATCAACGTCGCCATCGACATATTCACGGCGCTGCACGTCAACATTCAGCCGTTCGAGATCATCGATGACATGCGGTGCGAGCACCGTCACATCGGCACCACAGGCCAACAACTGCTGCACCTTGCGATGGGCAATCCGCCCACCTCCGACGACGAGTACCGGTCGGCCAGCGAGATTCAGGTTGATTGGAAATTGCATGTCTCCCCCAAAGATGGTGAACCAGGTTGGCAGGCAGAAGCCTATTCCCCTAAAATGTGATTGACTTAGTCAGGAATTAGAAATGTCCAGTACAGCCACCCCTTTTCGACCCATAGGGACCACCCAGCGGTCTGACAATGGTCGTCCGGCACCTGCTGTTCGTCGCCTCTCCGGGCACATTGGGGTCGAGGTCGTGGGTCTCACCGACACCGTCCGGTGGGCCGAGGATCACCTACTGGAGTTGCTCGAGACCCATTTGGTCGTGGTGCTTCGCGACCAATTCCTCAGCCACGCAAACCAAGTGGCGCTCGCTCGCACCCTGGGTGAGCCGACTCCAGCACATCCGGTTGTTCCCGGACATCCCGATCATCCGGAGATTCTCGAGCTCGATGCAGCACGAGGAGGGAAGAACGCTCGTTGGCACACGGACGTGACCTTTGTGCAGAACCCACCGGCCGCATCAGTGCTCGTCGCAGACCACACTCCCGAGTTCGGCGGAGACACGCAATGGGTGAGCATGCGAGCTGCCTACAACGCACTATCCCCCGTGCTGCGTGACGCCGTTGCAATGCTCGAAGCAGTGCACCGCATCTCTCCACTTGCATATTGGGGTGAACCGTTCGACACCGCTCTCACTCGAGATGACGCGCAGAAGTTGTACGACGATGCGCTTCGCGTGCCACCGGTGGTGCACCCAGTCGTGCGCAGACATCCATCAACTAGAGAGCCGGCGCTGTTCGTCAACCCTGGATTCACCACGCACATCGTCGGCATGTCACGCATCGAAAGTGACAACTTGTTGAAGTTGTTGTTCGAACACTGCACGCAACCAGAGTTCGCATACCGGCATCGTTGGCAGTCAGGAGACGTAGTCATGTGGGACAACCGTGCGACCATGCACTACGCGATTGATGATTATGGAAATGTCAAACGACGCATGCGTCGAGTGACCGTGCGAGGAACGACACCCGAGGGCGTCGACGGCCTTGTGAGTCGTGTGCCAATCGACCCATTGGTCACGGTCCGCTGACGGGCCGATCAGTTAGCGGTGACGAAACCCTGCCAATTACGCATGTAGTTGACGAACGCATCTGACAAGCCCTCATCGTGCAGCACCTCGGGCGACACTGGCGTCGGGCGCGCGACGAAGTCAGGGTCCACAATCGCTCGTGATGGAAAGTCGTGATGCAGAATTGACCCGCGGCCGAGAATGACGAAGTCTGCTCCCCCGTCAATCGCAGACTGCCCCTCGGCCGCGCTGTAGATCTTGCCGGCCACTCCGAGTCGAGCCTGCCCCCTCGGTAGACGCGCGAAGATGTCGAGCAACTTTTGTCCTGCGAATGCCTCATCAGCAGCATCTTTGAAGACGTCCCACAATGACATGTCGATGAAATCAACCAGACCAGATTCGATCAGTCGCTGGTAGATCTCGACGATCTCGGCAGTTCGCATGCCGAAACGTTCAGGTGATAGCCGAATCGACACATTGAAATCAGCTCGACACGTTCGGCGAATGCCATTGAGCACATCGAAGATGAGGTGAGAACGGTTCTCGAGCGAGCCTCCATAGTGGTCTGTTCTCTTATTTAATTCGTCCGACAAGAACTGGCACAACATGTACGAATGGGCACCATGCAGCTCGACGCCGTCAAAACCAGCGAGGTCACATCGCTTGGCGGCAGTGATGAAATCGGCGGTCAACTGTTCTACTTCTGCAGTAGACAATGCGCGCGCACCTGTCTCTGCGTCATCTGACGGGCACACCGGCTGCTCACCAATCAGATCCTTCGGAGACCTGTTGCCTGCATGGTGTAGCTGCACCACGGCAACCGAACCGTGGGCCTTGATGTCGCGAGCAAGTTGTGTGAGACCCGGAATGTGGTCGTCGCTATAACAGCCAAGTTGACCTTTGAAACCCTGGCCACGCTTTTGGACATGTGACGCACATGTCATGACCAAACCGAAGCCACCTTCGGCACGTTTCACAAGAAATTGATGCTCGTCATCTGACAATGTGCCATCATCGTGGCTTTGCATGTTGGTGAGCGGAGCCAACATGAACCGGTTCTTCATCGCCGGTCCGTGCATGAACGTCACGGTGTCGTTGAACGACGTCATGTGTTCAGTTTCCGAGCGTGCGATAGAAGCCGTCTGGCGCGACCACATCGTCGCGCGTGAGTTCACTCACGTGCGACTTACCGAGACCCAGGAGTGCCGAGTCGATGCCACCGCGCAACACGTCGAGCACGTTTTCGACTCCAGCCTGGCCATTGGCTGCAAGTCCCCACAAGTACGCACGACCGATCATCACGGCCTTTGCTCCGAGGGCCACAGCCTTCACGACATCGCTGCCACGACGCACGCCACCATCCATGACCACGTCAATCTGTTTGCCGACCGCATCGACAACTGCCGGCACTGCGCGAATCGGTGCGGGCGTGCCGTCGAGGTTGTTGCCGCCGTGGTTCGACACCGACAATGCGCTCGCACCGCAATCGACGACGCGCTTTGCATCGTCGACACGACATACACCCTTCACCATGAACGGTCCGTTCCACTGTGAACGCAGCCAGGCGATGTCATCCCAACTTGGTGGTGCACTTTGCATCCACTCGTAATACGCACCGAAGAATGTCGGCGGCTTCTCGCCAGGTGCCGCCATGTTCGGAGTGCTCAGGTCGGGGAACTTGAAGGTCTTAGCGAACTGCCACAACCATCGCGGACGAGCAAGTACTTCTGGTGCGAGCTTCACCATCGCCTTCAGGTCAATCTTGTCGGGAATCCACGGACTTCCCCAGTCGCGACCGTTGCTGAATGACCAGTCAAGAGTGAGGATGATGCCCTTGGCACCAGCGGCCTGGGCACGCTGCAAGCGCTGCACCATGGTGTCACGTCCGCCAGACCAGTACATCTGGAAGAAGACTTGTGAATTCACCGCACACACATCTTCAAGCGACTTGCTGGCAAAGGAACTGAGACCCATTGCAATGCCACGATTGACAGCTGCACGCGCGATGGCGAGTTCACCATCTGGGTGTACAGCCTGCACACCAGTTGGGGACATGATGACGGGCATTGACAACGACTGACCCATGACTTGCACGTCCATGCCCCGTTGCTGATGCAGACCCGCGATGTGTGGGGCGAAACCCAACTGGTCGAATGCCGACTGATTGTCCTGAAGAGTCAGACCCTTCTCAGACCCAGCGATCAGGGCGCCGTACACCGATTTCGGAAGACGACGTTGCGCACGACGTTGTGCCACTGCGACGGTTTCGAACCATGAATTAGCCATCGGGGGTTCCTTCTCGACTTGTTCTTCGAAGTCAAAGTGAGGTTACCGGTCTAGTGTTGTCCCGATGAGTGTCGGGGGGCAAGCTTCACACGCGTGGGGCAATGTGTTGGCTCGTCTGGCAGGACTTGCCGATGAAATCCATTCCGGCCCGTATCCGGCGAGCGAACAAGAACGCATCGAAGGGGTCGCCCACACCGCCAAACAATGGAGTTGTTGGTCGAACTGGGAGCTATTTCACGCAGACCCACGCCGTCCACTCTTCCAACGGCAAAACGACCTCTTGACCCCCTGGGGTGGGCCGAGTGCCGATTACGTGTACCGCCATGCACGCATTGACCCGAAGCGCACGTACATCTTTCGTGGCCACATGAACTGTTGCGATGAGTTCGTGATCGCGATGCGCGCAGGCTTCATGCACCAAGCAGTGTGGGGAACTATCGCCCAACACTGCGCATCTGACTACGGAATCGGCAAAGACGACAAGTTCGAGATCCAGATTGGTGGCACACCAGGCACACTCCCCCATATTCCGATTCCGGAAAAGGCAACTGTGCTGTCCTTCCGTGAGTTCTACTTTTCATGGGAAGAGCGTGACCCGGCGGTGTTCACTCTCGAGTGCATCGACGACGACGTCGATGAGCCGACGCCACGTGTCACCGACGAGTTGTTGGCAGCGCGTATGGAACGAGCGATTACTTCTACTGAAGAGTCCATTCGTTTCTGGAACAACTACATCATCGAAAAACGTGCACTTGCGCCGAAAAACACATTTGCTCCCACGATGAAGGTGAGCGGAGGACTCGAACTTGCCAGATACGGGTTCTGCTTCTACGACCTCGGGCCACACGACGCACTGATTGTCGAGACCGACATTCCAACGGCTCGTTACTGGGGCTTTCAGTTGTACGAGACCGCGTGGTACGACTTGCTCGAGCCGCTCGACAGGTTGATCTCCACCAACCACACCGACACGCACATCTCTTCAGATGGCAAGGTGCGGATGGTCGTCTCTCACACCGACCCTGGCTGTGCGAACTGGCTCGACGCGGGGAACCGCCAGCAGGGGCTCGTCACTTTTCGCTGGTTTTGGGCAACGTCTGATCCGTCACCTCACACGCGAGTTGTGCCGGTCGATGACGTGTGGGCCCACCTGCCGAACGACACGCCGAGCGTCGACACCGCGACTCGTGCTGATGACCTGCGACGTCGACGTAGACAATTGACGTGGCGATTCCGCACATGACGGTTGTCAGCTGATGGCCTGGACTCCACCACCTCGACCCACATGGGTTGAGCAGATCAACTCCGGTGATATCTGGCCGATCTCCGCTATCGCCGAAGCACCTCTCACTCTCGATCACATCGCTGGTCACGTGGCAACTGACCTCGGCTGCAGCACGTCGGAAGTCATCGGTGAACTTGACGATGCATCGTACGAAGCACTCGCAGTGCTGCTTCCAGCACTCGAGAACGAAGCGCGGTTGAACGTGCTTGGGCGTTGGATAACTCACCGATATCTAACGCGTCTATTGCACCAGCGCGTGCTCATCGAACGCACCTTTCGGGACAATTCAGAGTTGACAAACATCATCATCAAAGAGCCGTGGGTGGTTGCAGGCGCACCTCGCACCGGTACGACGATCCTGCACGAAGTGCTGATAAACGATCCCGCCCTACGCGGCCCACAGGGGTGGGAACTCCTGTTTCCGGCACCACTTGGTGAGGCGTCCAACGACGATCCGCGAATTGCACTTGCCGACATCGAATTGCGCACACCACAGACCGCCGCGTCGGGCATTGTCGCGATTCATGAGTACTCCGCTCGAATGCCCAAGGAATGCCTCTCTGCCATGTCGTTTGCGTTTCGCAGCGAGGAGTTCGTGGCGCGGTACAACATTCCGAGCTATGTCACGTGGCTGCAGCAGTGTGACATGACGCCGGCATACGCCATTCACAAACGAGTGCTTCAGATGCTCCAGTATGGGACAACTCTTCGACGCTGGGTCCTGAAGTCTCCCGTGCACCTGCACTCACTCGATGTGCTTCTTGCCACTTACCCCGACGCCAAAGTGTCGTTCACTCACCGCGACCCGATGCTGGTGCTGCCATCGGTGACCAGCCTGCTCGCCAACTTACGGTGGGCTCACAGCGACCAGGTCTCATTCACAGACATCGGCAGATATCACGCAGAGTTGTATTCACGCTCACTTGACAAATTGGTCGACCTAGACAGTGCATCGTTCTTGCCGACTGACCGTTGCACACACAGCACCCATCGCCAATTTCTAGATGACGCACCTGATGTCATCTCCGCCATCTACACACAACTGGGTGTGCCGTTGCCAGAGTCAACGCGAACAGCAATGGTCGAATATCTCCGTGCTCATCCACAGGGAGACAAAGGTGGTCACTCGTACTCGTTCGACGATCTCGGACTCAACCGCGACTACGAGATGCGACGATTCTCTCGCTACGTCGACCGTTTTCTGTCGTAGTCATCAAGAAATGCACGGGTGTGGTTAAACCCAGTGTCGATGAGAAAGTCCAGGTCGTCTTGCACCAGATCAAAAGTCGTCGTCCCGACATAGTCGGTGTTGATGGGAATCGTACGATCGAAGTCGTCTGACGTGTGGTTCGCCCGCGTGAGGTCGCGACTGACGGCTTCGAGCATATTGAGTGCGAATTCAAGCATGTTCTTGGGTGGACGTGCCGGAAAACCGACCAACTGTGTGGTGACGTCGACACCCACCGACTCGAGAAATGCGAGAACTTCCGAGAACTCAATGTCGTCATTTCCATTGATGTTCACCCGAGCAAAGATCTCTTTCGCGTGTGTGGTGCCGAAGATTGCATTCAACTCAGATGAACTCACACCGGCGCGGTCAAGCGCCAGCTCGAGCTCTGCAAGTGAAATCGTGCCACTCGCATCTGCATCGACATCGTCAAGCACTTGCAAGATCTTCTGCAGAGGAACCTGCACTGACTCGGCACGTTGTTTGGCTTGTTCCTTCTCCTTGCATGCGTCGGCTGACTTCGTAGAAGGTCGCGGAGGCGGCACAGCACCCTCACGCAACCAGCCTCTCGTTATGTCCGTCTCGTCTCCGGCAAACAAAGTGAATCCGAGTGTCCGCGCATTCACAGGGCTGAACCGGGCCGAACGTGGATAGTGCTCATGAGCACGGCTGAGTGGCTGCATTCGACGCAGAAAGGCGTCACGCGGATCCAGCGACAACCACCAACCGTCAAAGACATGAGTCGGGTTGTTGCACAGCAGACCACCGTCGACGTAGTACTCCGGTGCGACTCCAGCACTCTGCATCGACTGTGATCCTTGCAACATGACCGGTTGGAGCAACACCGGCAACGACATCGATATCCGCGCAGCGACACGGATTGGCATGTCGGGGGTGGTCTTCGGATGGCAGTACTCCGTCATCATGCGTGTCACGTTCGTGACAGTGATGCACACTTCTCGGCCGTACCGCTCAAGAACTTGAGCAAACGTGATGTCTGCACTTCCGGTTCGCTCGAGAAGAATCTCGCCCAGGAAATCGAACAACTTCTGACCAGGATGCATGCCTTTGCGTCGTGCGGCACGCGCCACCGAGCGAACGTTCCCACCAGAGCCATCCTTGGCAAGTGCCTGAAAGTCCGTGGGCACTTCCTGCACCATGTAGTCCGTCGGGCAACCAATGGATGTGAGCACGGCGAACAAACTTCCGATACTCGTTCCGGCAACACGTCGCACGTGGTTCGGGTAGATGCCACGCTCTTCGAGGCACTTCACCGCGCCGATATATGCATAGCCCTTCGCACCGCCACCCTCGAAGGCCAAGTTCTCCCACGGATAAGTGGCATGCGTTCCGTCGAGAGGTCGTTGCACTGCAAATGTGAGCGTCTCCAGTTCGGGCAAGGGTCGCGGTGATGATGCCGACTGCATGAGCATGAACGCACGCTAGTTCTCATGTGATGGCCCATTGAGCAGACCGTTACCATGCTCGAATGGTGCCCGCGGCGTGGTCGATTGATGGTGGTCGACATCTGGTGCCGCTCAACGGCGTCACCGGTCAGTTGTGGCTGTGCGGTAAACACCACATCGGCTCGCGACTCGAAGAAGTCCTCGTCGAGCTCGACCAGCCCTTCGTTGTGTGCCTCACCCAAGCACATGAAATTCGTGGACGGTATGACTCTTACGTCGACTGGCTGAAGAGACATGCACCTCACGATGCTCTTTGGTTCCCAATTCCAGATCTCAGTGCACATCGACTTGACGAGATGCTGCCGATGCTCAACACCATTGTTGAACACCTGCGCGGGGGGCGCAACGTCATCGTTCACTGTGCTGCGGGAATTGGCCGCGCAGGTACGACTGCAGTCGCAATCTGCATGATCCTCGGCCTCGATTCCTTGACCGCGTGCGACCACGTGCGAGCTTGTCGTCCAATGGCCGGTCCGGAGGCTGGCTCCCAACACGAACTGGTCGCAGCGCTCGAAATTCACATTCGTGACGCACGGTGAATGACCCAGCACCCATCACCGGTACTCTCTCACCATGAATTCTAGTGACATCGTCGATGACTTCGAACTGCCCACACAAGACGGCAGTCCGTGGCGTCTGTCAACGGCACTCCAGAACGGACCTGTCGTTCTGTTCTTCTACCCAGCGGCGATGACGAAGGGGTGCACAGTCGAGAGCTGTCACTTTCGCGATCTTGCGAGTGAGTTCTCTGCACTCGGTGCTCAGCGCGTCGGCATCAGCATCGACAAGGTCGAGAAGCAAAAGCAGTTCTCAGACAAGCACGGATTCGACTATCCCCTTCTCAGCGATCCCGACCAGAAGGTTGCTTCGATGTTCGCCGTGGCGCGCAACATCAGCTTTCTTCCCACCAAGCGCGTCACCTTCGTCATCGACACCAACCGGCAGATTCTCGCCCGTATCAGCAGCGAAATTCGGATGAATGCCCACGCCGACCAGGCACTTGAGGTACTCCGTCAACGATAAGAGGCGTCCGAAGTTGGCCTCAATCAAGCGTCACCTTTCGCGTCATCACTGACCGTGAATCAATCGTGGTGCACACCGCCGTCAAAGTGACGGTTGCTGGTTTTCCTCCACCACGAAAATCAAACCTGAGTCTCTCGTCGAGACTCGCTGACACCAACCAAGTGACCAGTCCAAGTGATGTGGCGGTGCGAGCTGGCAACGACACCTTTGATGTACCTCTCGCCACAAACGCCCTACATGCCGTTCCGGGTGCTGTCGAAACGGTGATGTCGCCACCCAACTGAATCGAAGGCGACTGTCCGCTGACCGGGGACACTGGTCTCAGAAGCGACGAGATCGATGTTCCAGCTAGGAACTGCAGTTGCATCGAAGAGATCACTGGCGGC
>SXWG01000042.1 GCA_005789925.1 Actinomycetota bacterium
ATGGAAGGCGTCGAGGATATTCCCGGCTCTGCGATGGCCGAGGGCATCACGTGGCAGTGGCGGTCATTCCCTGAATACCTCGACGCACTCGAAGGACGCGAGCGTGTCATCGACATCGGCGCGATGATTGGTCATGGTGCACTTCGCGCCTACGTGATGGGAGACCGCGGAGCGTCCAACGAAGATGCAACAGCGAGTGACATCATGGCCATGGCTGCTCTTGTTGACGAGGCGATCCGGGCTGGTGCACTCGGATTCAGCACGAGTCGCACACCGATTCATCGCAGCAAGAACGGCGAGTTGGTGCCCGGCACGACAGCATCACCAGACGAGTTGTTCGGTATCGCCGAGGCGATGGCTGACGCTGGTGGGGGCGTCTTTCAATACGCACCTGAACATGTGCGGGTGCCTGACGATGAATGGCCTTGGATGGTCGAGATGGCGCGTCGCACCGGCGTGACGGTGAGCGTGAATCTCAGCCAACCCGACGAAGGACCTGAATTGTGGAAACAGGTTATGAGGCAACTCGATCAGGCGCATGCCGAGGGACTCGACATCATCGCTCAGGTGGCAGGACGCAGCATCGGAGTGTTGATGTGTCTCGAGGGAAGCTTGCACCCGCTTCTCTTCCATCCCGCCTACGCCGAAGTCGCCCATCTCGACCTCAGTGACCGTGTGCGTGCTCTCCGTGAGCCGGCTCGGCGCGATCGCATCATCAACGACATTCCCAATGACGGTGGTCTCTTCGAAAAAGTCGTGCTCAACCGATTGTGGAAGTTCTATCCCGTCACCGATGCCAACATCGATTACGAGCCCCACCCCTCAAAGAGCATCAAAGCCCTGTCCGATCAGCGTCGCATCGCACCGATGGAAATGGTGCTCGACCAGCTTCTCGCTGACGAAGGACGTGGCCTCATCTACTTGCCCATCTTCAACTACGCGTACGGCGACCTCAGTATGATGCACGAGTTGCATCGTCACCCACGCACACGCATGGGACTCTCCGATGCAGGTGCACACTGCGGGGCGATTTGTGATGGCGGAACTCCGACGTTCATGCTCACCCATTGGACGCGTGACCGCACGCGCGGACCACGCCTGCCCCTCGAATGGGTGGTGCATCGACAGACACAGCAAACGGCTGAAGTGTTCGGCCTCACCGATCGTGGACTGATCGCTCCTGGAATGAAGGCGGATCTGAACCTCATCGACTACGACCGGTTGACATTCGACATGCCGAAGATGGTCTATGACTTTCCCGCCGGTGCACGTCGACTCGTGCAACACGCGAAGGGTTACGTCGGGACATTCGTCAGCGGAGTGCAGACAGTCGACAACGACGAGTTCACCGGCGAATTGCCAGGTCGCTTGCTACGGTGAGTGCATGGCTTCCGCAAAGAACAGACTCCATCTGACTATCACGATTGCAGGGATCATCGTCGGTGGCTTTCTCGCCGTGGTGACCGGTGGTGATGCTTTTGCGTTGGCTATCGCAACCGGTGGAGTCACCGGCGTGAGTTACTGGGTCGGCTCACTGGCACAACATCGGCATCACAAGTCGGGCTGCTGATCATCAATTGTTCCGCCACCTTCAGTGGCATCGCTTCTAGTTGATTGGCAACTCGACCGTCGTCAGATCGGCGAGTGGACCGCGCGGGTAGACCCCGTATGCAGGAAGACGATTTCGCCAATTGTCCGGGCAAAACTCTGGCGCCACTTCGCTCAGAGGCTCGAGCACGAAACGGCGTTCAGCGAAACGTGGATGCGGGACAGTGAGGTCTTCGCTCGTCAGATGAAGGTCGTCGTAGAAGAGCATGTCGAGGTCGAGGGTTCGCGGACCCCAACGCACCACTCGTATGCGCTGTGCTTCTGCTTCGATCGAAAGTAGTCGACGCATGAGTGCGTACGGATCGAGGTCGGTGTCGATGACGGCGACCATGTTGAGATACGGCCCCTGATCGTCGGGACCCCCGACAGGATCGGTTTCGAACACTTGGGACTGCGCGACGACGTTGCGCAATCGATCGAGTCCGAACTTCAGATATGCGACTCGGTCACCGAGGTTGCTCCCCAATGCGATGATCGCGCGATGGCGACCAGACACCTTCATGTCGACGCGTGTGCGCGTGATGCGCACAGCAGTCGAGTCGAGATCTTCGGGAATTGGCGGACGAAGCTTCGTGAGCGTGACGTTGGCGACTTCGACATGAGGGAATTGCAGAACTCGCTCTGCAATTCGTGCCACAAGCCGTTCAAGAAGGAGGTCTTCAGACAGTCGCGCGACGTCAACGACTGCTTCGGCGATGGCACCGTAGTTAGCGGTGTCGTCCAAAGCATCCGTGATGCCAGCTTCGCTGAGATCGACTTCGAGGTCGAGGTCAATCTGCAACGGCTGGTCGGACTCACGCTCGTGGGGAAGGACCCCGATGCGGGCCAGCGTCCGTAGCCCGGAGATGTAGATGTGGTCACGCGCCATGGACACCATGTCTATCGTCCCCTCGCTAAGGTGCGCACCGATGGCGCAGGTGGAATACAACGAGTTCGGCTACTTCCACGAAAATGCCGACGAGTACGGAATTCCATACAGCCAGGCTCCGGCAGTACGGCGTGAATCGATCATCATGAGCGACCGTCGGGTCATGTCCGCATTGGTGTGGGGTGACTCTTCCCCACGGCTGGTGTTTCTACATGGCGGCGCACAGAACGCTCACACGTGGGACACGGTGATGCTCGCACTCGGTGTATCAGCGGTCTGTGTCGACCTTCCAGGCCACGGACACAGCGGTGCCGTGAGGCCACTTACCGCAAGTGGTGACCCTCTCGAAGGAAATGCACATGACATCGCGATGGTGATCGAGCAGCTCGCACCCAATGTCGAAGTAGTCATCGGAATGTCACTCGGGGGAATGACGTCAATCGCGCTGTCGCACCACCACCCTCACCTCGTGAAGAAGATGGCACTGGTCGACATCACTCCGGGGATCGACGGGGACAAGACGAAAGCCATCACCGATTTCGTCAACGGACCTGCGACTTTCGATTCATTCGACGACCTACTGCAACGGACCATCCAGTTCAATCCGACCAGGTCAGTGAGTTCGCTTCGACGTGGCATCCTGCACAACGCCCTACAGCAACCAGATGGCACATGGGTCTGGCGCTATCGCCGCACAGACGCGCCACCGCTTCAGGAAGTCGAAGGTCAGATACGCAAACCGAACCTCGACATGCTGTGGAACGCGATTTCGGCATTTCAAAAACCGCTCATGCTCGTGCGCGGAATGCGGCCGCAGTCAGTGGTCAGCGACGAGGACGAAGCAGAGATCCGACATCGCGCACCTCAAGCGCGCATCGAACACGTTCTCGAAGCCGGACACAGCGTGCAGGGCGACGCACCACTCGAGCTCGCGGCACTCATCCGCGACTTCGCGCTTGCATAGACTCTTGTCCACTCGACACATGGGGGTGTGCAATGGCTGGTGACGAAACGTATCGACGACTTGCAGGTGAAGGCTCGCACTCACCGAATCTTGGCGGAGCCCTCATCACATGGGTCGAACCGACGAAAGAACACGTCCACGGATACAACCGTTGGTACGAAGACGACCACATGGTCACGGGTGCGATGGACATGCCGTTCATGTTCGCTGCACGGCGATGGGTCGCACCAAAGTGGATTCAACATCTTCGGTCACCACAGAACTCACGCGTCGCACAACCACTCGATGCCGGCAAATACATCGCCGTCTACTGGATCAGCGAGGGTCGCCTCGAGGACCACGAGCAATGGGCACTTGGTGCCAACTACCGACTTCGTGAAGCTGGGCGCCTCAGCCATCGTGGCAAAGATGCGAACCTGCTCGAGGAGCGCTCACATGTGTTCACGTCGTTCAGCGATCACATCGGAACCACCTATCGTGATAACGACGTGCCCTTGAACGTGCACACGCTCATGCAGCCGTACCAGGGAATGATGGTCCAGGTCATCGATGCAAAATCGACTCGTGAAGAGTTGAGTGATTGGCTAATCCAGTCGTATCTGCCGAAGGTCGTCACCGGAAAGGTGGCTCTCGCCATCAAGTTCGCTCCGCGTGCACTCCCCAAGGACAAACTCGCTCACGTCAAAGAACTCGACGGTGTCGACAAGATCGTGACTGTCCTCCACTTCCTCGAATGCGACCCGCGTGAGGCGTGGGAGAGCAACTTTGCATCGGCAGAGAGCGACATCGCAGTGGGTGGCGTCGCCACACTCGGCGTACAAGCAGCGTTTATTCCGACGGTGCAGGGCACCAACACATACGTCGACGAATTGTTCTGAGAGCTCGCCACACGTCGCGGCGATACCACTTCAGTTCTTGTCGGCTCCCACGATCCACATCGCGAAGAATTGTGACCCACCACCGTAGGCGTGTCCCATCGCTTTACGAGCGCCGTCGATTTGGTGTTCACCGGCAAGCCCCATCACCTGTATCGCAGCCTCACCAAAACGAATCATGCCGCTTGCACCGATCGGGTTCGTCGAGAGCACACCGCCTGATGGGTTAAACGGAAGTTTGCCGGTCATCTCGCTGACTCCGTCTTCGACGAACCGCCATCCATGGTCGCGGGGTGCGAATCCGAGATTTTCCAACCACATCGGCTCGAACCAGGAAAAGGGCACATACACCTCGCACACGTCGATCTCTTCGAGTGGATTCGTGATGCCGGCTTTGCGATAGAGGTCCTCCGCGCACAACTCGCCAGCGCGTGGCGACACTTGGTTGCGGCCAGCGAACATCGTGGGCTCACTGCGCATGGCGGTCGAATGAACCCACGCCTTCGGCACGCTCATCTTGTCTGCGACGTCTTCACTGACCATCACCAACGCTGCCGCTCCGTCACTCGACGGACACGTCTCGATGAAACGAACCGGATCCCACAGCATCGGCGTCTCGAGAGCCTTCTCCAGAGTCCAGTCCGGTTCGTGCAGGTGTGCATAGGGGTTCTTGCACGCGTTCGTCCGGTCTTTCACCGCGACCATCGCACCGATGTGAGCCGGGGCTCCACTTCTACGTATATAACTACGGATAATCGGTGAGAAATAGCCACCGGCCCCGGCATGAACAGGCACACCGAACGGCGTGGGGACAGACAATGCCCACATCGCGTTCCCGTCACTTTGCTTCTCGAATGCGACCGTGAGCACTCGTTTGTGCACACCACTCATGACATGTTGCGCAGCGACGATCGCAGTCGACCCGCCGACACTTCCTGCCGTGTGCACTCGAAACACCGGCTTACCTGATGCAGCGAGCGAGTCTGTCAACCAC
>SXWG01000043.1 GCA_005789925.1 Actinomycetota bacterium
CTGCTGCGCCGAGCCGCACTGACGATCGATGGTCGTTCCGGGAACGTGTTCAGGAAGTCCTGCCGCCAGCCAACATGTCCGTGCAATGCAACCGGCTTGCGGTCCGATCGAATCGACGTTGCCGAAGACAACGTCGTCGATCGCATTCGGGTCGACTCCCGTACGCGACATCAACGCGGCGATGCTGTGCGCTCCGAGGTCTGCGGGGTGCACTTGGGCGAGTCCCCCGCCGCGGCGCCCAACCGGAGTTCGTACTGCGTCGATGATGTAAGCCTCTGTCATGTGACCGACCCTAGTTGGCGCGCGTCACTGTCACGAAGTGACGAAAGAGGTCACGTCTCACCGCTGACCAGTTCAGTTTTCGTCAGGAAATACCGCGTCACCTGAATAGAACTGCAGATCGTCGCGACTCTGCATGAGCTCTCGCCAACCGTCCATGCTGAGTGCAGTGAAGAAGTTGTCTCGGACATCCTCTGGTGTCAGCGACAACCCCTTGTAATACCCAGGCGCCCCGATCGTTGCTGTGCGCGCCACCCTTCCGGCACCCGTGTTGATCAACTCGCCCGTGCACGGAACATCGTCGTGCACCAAAAACACGGCGGTCGGCGCGACTGCCGAGGGTGGAAAATTCTGCTCCATCCATCGACGAGTGTCTTCGTGAGGATTCAACGCAGCGGAGCGTGTATAGCCGATGGGAAGTAGTGCGTTCACTTTGATGCCGTGTTCGGCGCCCTCGAGCGCGAGCGAGCGCGTGAGGCCGAACAACGCGGCCTTCGCCATCGAGTACGCGATGCTGAACTTCACTCCGAGACCACTCCCCGACGACGTCACCAGGACTCGACCAAAGTTCTGTCGCTTCATGTGCATCCAGGCTGATTTGCATACATTGAAAGTTCCTTCGGCGTGAGTCGACATGATCATTCTCAGTTGATCATGTGTCGTGTCCTCGACGAGACCAGTGGGCCCGCCACGACCGGCATTGTTCAAGACGATGTGAAGGTCTCCGAACTCGCGCAGCGTGCTCGCCACCATCGCATCACACGCGAGCGGATCGGCGACATCGTGCACCGCCACCATCGCATGACCACCCCGCTCGCGAATGTCAGAGACGGTTGCCTGCGCATGTTTTTCAGACGAGTCGTTGACCACAACAGCTGCCCCTCGAGATGCGAGGAGCATCGCATGTTCGCGACCAAGGCCTCGTCCGGCACCGGTCACAATGGCCACACGGCCATCGAAACGCAATATCGCTGACGTCATGAGTCGAAAGTACCCTGTCGTGCATGGCGAGCAACGAACGACCGCGGACAGTGTTTGTCACGGGTGCGAGCCGTGGCATCGGCAAAGAAATAGCGCTCACGCTCGCAGCAGCTGGGCATCACGTCGCCCTCACCGCTCGATCCGTGAGTGGTGGACTTCCATATGGCGGGTCGAGCACCACCGATGACCTCGCCGGAGTGGTGCTGCCGGGTTCTCTCGACGAGGTCGCCGAGCAATGTCGGGCATTCGGAGTACGCGCGGTTCCGATCGCTATGGACCTCACCGATCCCGCGTCAATCGAGTCTGCTGCACGTTCTGCGATAGATGAACTTGGCAACATCGACACATTCATCGCCAATGCCATCTACCAAGGGCCGGGCATCAACGACCGTTTCGAGAATCTCTCGATCGATCTGTTACGAACAGTCATCGAGGCCGACGCCATCGGACCGATGATTTCCCTGAAAGTCTTGATGCCATCACTCATCAACTCTGGTCGGGGAATCTTCATCAACGTCACGTCAGGTACTGCGACGCTTGTGCCGCGCGCACCTGTCGGTAGAGGCGGCTGGGGTGTCGCCTACGCGATGGCGAAAGGTTCCGCTCATCGCATCGCTGGCGTCATCAACGCCGAGTACAGCGACAGTGGTGTTCGTGCATACAACCTGAACCCTGGTCATGTCACGACTGATGCGATGCGCGAGCGCGCCAAACGCACTGGTGTTGAGCCAACAGGTCAGTCGGCTGAGATTCCAGCGAAAGCTGCTGCGTGGATTATCGCTGGTTCACAAGAGGCACGTGCACTCGCCGGTCAAGAAGTCATCGCTCGTGACGTGGTGGGCAACTTCAACCTCTGAAATTTCAAACTCAGAGAAATTCAACGCCCCTGAAGGTCGGCGATCGCCGGTGCGAGCAGAGCGTCGTTTTTCGGGTCCGGTGGTGGCGCGATGAGAAGTCCGTCGCACATGCCGTCGAACCACTGACGCGCCACGTTCGGCAACTCGTCGTAAGTCGCTTGCGGCACAAGAGTGTCGAGAACCTCGTCATTGACATGATTTCGTAGATCGTCCCATCGGTCTTCTCGGATGATCGAACGCAACACACCTGCCAGGTCTTTCCATCCGAACAACTCGAGCGTGCGCTCGTATGCAGGCGTCGAATAGAGAAACGCGAGAAGTCGGCGATTGTGTTCACGGCGCTCCGCCAATGCACCGACGTCACCTTCCAGGATCCATTGCGTACCCGTGACGATTTCAATGTCACTGAGCAATCGTCCCGCCGAGTGCGCGCCTGCTTCGAGTCCCGGTCGACACAATTCGGCGAGATATCGGGGATGGCTGTTGGTGGGATGAGTGACGAATCCGTCCGCCAATTCGCCCGCTGCGCGAAGAAGCGATGAGTTCACCCCGCCCATCCAGATCGAGGGTCGGTTGACACCGGCGGGCAACGAATCGGGTGTGAAGTTCGGTGTCAACAAGTTCAACGAAAAATGCTTGCTCTCGAAGTTCAACTTCTCGATGCCGTCGAATGCACGCCAGCACGCCTTCACCGCACCGATATGGTCGCGCAAGCGACCGACAGGATCATCGAAAGGCATGCCGAAGCGACGTTCGATGTGCTGGCGAATTTGTGTACCGAGTCCGAGTTGGAAACGTCCACCCGACAGAGCAGCAAGATCCCACGCCGTGTACGCAATTGCCATGGGGCTACGCACGAGTGCGAGCGCAACCGACGTACGCACGACCAACTCGTTCGTTGACTGGAGCGCAGCCATCGACACGAGAAAGGGATCGTGGACCGTCTCGGCAATGTGCAGGCCGTCGTAGCCGAGAGCTTCGACGCGCCGTGCATGTTCACCGACTGCCGAGAGGGGCAGTCGCGGGTCCATGCCTGCGTACACCTTGAATGTCGTCATGCTCACCCGAACCTACGTCGCGCCCATGAACGCGCGCGCTCATTCTCGGCCTCGAATGCACCGTCATCTACAACACGGGCGGACATGTCGCGATACAGCGACCGCACTTCTGATACGACACCTTCGTCGAGTGCGCCGATCGACTCACCGAGCGCAACCGCACGTTGCACCACATCACCATGCGGCACCACTTCGTTCACCAGGCCCCACGACAGCGCCGTCGTCGCGTCAATGAATTCGCCGGTGAGACTCATCTGCAAAGCACGTGCTGGTCCGATGAGACGGGGCAGCACGATCGTCAGGCCCCACCCCGGGACCATGCCGACTTTCGCGTGAGTGTCAGCGAATCTCGCCCTCTCTGAAGCGATCAACATGTCGCATGACACTGCGATCTCGAGACCACCGGTGACAGCGGCACCATTGATGGCACCGATGATCGGACACCGTGTGCGCGGGAATGGCCCCCAATAACCAGGATGTTCGTTCGCGCCGGAACGCTTTCCGGCTCTGACATCACGCAGGTCGAAACCTGCACAAAAAGCAGGGTCTGCGCCGGTGATGATGATCGCTCGTGTGCCAGGACGACCATCACATTCGGCGACCGCACGCGGCAAAGCTTCGGCAAGTTCACTGTTCAGCGCGTTGCGCGCTTCGGGTCTGTTCAATGTCACGACCGAGACACAACCGTCGTGTCGAACGACGACACAGGCCGAATCGGTCATGGAATCCAGTTGCCCTCAGGCGTCTTTTTCCAACCGCGTGCAGCGTCACTTCCGCCATTCGTCTGCAAAGTAGTGCCGGTGAGATACGCCGACGCCGACGAGGCAAGAAAGATTGCCGAACCCGCGGCATCGTCTGGTTCTCCCCACCCGAGTGCAAGAGTCGCTCCGTAGTCATGGTCTCCCACGAGCAGATTGGCGTCACCTGGGGTGTGCATGCCATCGGGCGCGATTGTGTTCACGCGAATCTTCTTGTCGGACAACTCAAGAGCCAACGTGCGACTGAGATGTTCCACTGCCGCCTTCATCGCCCCGTACACACCGAAGCCGGGCGATGCCTTGTACGCCTCGACCGACGTGATGTTGATGATTGATCCACCACGTCGCATTTTCGGCACACA
>SXWG01000044.1 GCA_005789925.1 Actinomycetota bacterium
ATCGTGGTGCAGGACAACGGTCCGGGAATTTCGGCAGCCGACAAACCCCATGTGTTCGACCGCTTCTATCGCGCAACCGCCACTCGCTCACTTCCCGGATCTGGTCTGGGGCTCGCGATTGTTGCTCAGTTCGCCGAGGACCACGGCATCGCGACCATCGTCGAAGATGCACCACATGGTGGTGCTGTCGTCGGGCTGCAGTTCTAAGACCGTCGCCTGTTCTCGGCGGGACGTCGCGCACCGCGTCGATCGAAGGACTTCTCACGGTCACGTTGTTCCTCTTCTATAGAGGCTTCTTCCGCCACCAGCCGACGCATGCTCTCGAGACGAATCGGGGCCAATGTGCCGCCTGTTATGGCGGCCTGCACGGCACATTCAGGTTCATCTGAGTGCTTGCAATCACGGAATTTGCACGACTCGGACAGGTCAAAGACGTCTTTGAACGCCCGCTCGATGCCATGACCGCTCGTCCATAAGTTGACAGCGCGCAGTCCAGGCGTATCGAGCAACCAGCCACCACTTGGCAATTGGACCAACTGCGCCGCGACCGTGGTGTGACGACCGCGTTGGTCGTGCTCACGCACTTCCCCGACTTCTTGCGCATCGTGTCCGACTAGTGCGTTCACCAACGTCGACTTGCCGACACCGCTCGCACCCAACACCGCGATGGTCGATCCGTCAGAGATGTAGTCGGTGAGTTGGTCCATTCCCTCGCGGGTGATGCCGCTGAGCATGTGGATAGGAACTCCCATGGACACCGCGGACAATGCGTCACACACTGAATTCGCGACATTGCTGTCGACGCAGTCGACTTTCGTGAGAACGATGACGGGGTCGGCACCAGAGTCGAATGCCAACACCAATTCGCGCTCGAGTCGACGCTCATTGGGTGGCGACGTGAGCGAATGCACCAGAAACACCGTGTCGATGTTGCTCGCGACCACCTGACGTTGTGCGCGTGCCCCTTCAAATGACGCTCGACGTACCAGCGCACTTCGTCGAGGATTCACTGAATGAACACGCTCCATGTCGACAGTGACGTTCACTTCATCACCTACAGCGACTTCCACACCGATGTTGCGAACTCGAATTGAATCGCCGTTGGCGAGCAAGACAGTGCTCCAGCCACGATCAAGTCGCACCACTCGACCCTGCGGCATGACGTCGTTCTCCGCACCGTTGTTCGGTGATGAAGGTGAGTCAGTCGAGGTCATTTACTGAAACGGTACCGGCGTCGCGCGGCACACCACGACGAACAACGTGACCGCAACTCCGAGCACGATTCCCTACTGCCGTAAGCGTTTCATCGTCATTGCTTGACACGGGTAGGTGAAATCACTTATCCCATACCGAGATATGTCTAAACCCCTCGTCATCGTCGAGTCACCGGCCAAGGCCAAGACCATCGCTCAATACCTCGGTTCCGACTACGACGTGCGCCCTTCAGTCGGACACATCGCAGACCTTCCGAGCAAGGGCCTGGCTGTCGACACCGAGAACGGTTTCAAGCCGACCTATGAGTTGACCGAGCGCGGCAAAACCGTGGTGAAGGACCTGAAGGCCCTCATGAAGAACGCCTCTGCGTTGTATCTCGCGACGGACGAAGACCGCGAGGGCGAAGCCATCTCGTGGCATCTGCTCGAGTACCTGAAGCCGACCGTGCCGGTGCACCGCATGGTCTTCCATGAGATCAATAAGAAGGCCATCGAGCACGCAGTGAATAACCCGCGCAGCATCGACTACGGCCTGGTTGATGCAGCCGAGACTCGGCGCATCCTTGATCGTCTCTACGGATATGAGGTGTCACCGGTCTTGTGGCGCCGTGTCAACCGTGGGCTGTCAGCCGGACGAGTGCAGAGCCCCGCCCTGCGCCTTATTGTCGAGCGCGAACGTGAACGCATCGCCTTTCGCGCAGCCTCGTACTTCGACCTCTCCGCAGTCACTGATTCCTCACCATCTTTCACCGCGACGCTGCTGTCACTCGACGGCAAGCGCATCGCTTCGGGCAAGGACTTCGACGGCAACGGCGAGCTGAAGACCGACGTCACCGTGGTGACTGAAGAGCGAGCCAACCAACTGGCATCGGGGCTGAAGGGCACGCCGCTCACCGTGTCGAGCGTGGAGGAAAAGCCGTATCGCTCGTCCCCGAAGGCACCGTTCATGACCAGCACCTTGCAACAAGAAGGTGGCCGCAAGTTACGCCTATCCGGACGTCAAGTGATGAGCATTGCCCAGAAGTTGTACGAAAACGGATACATCACCTACATGCGTACCGACAACGTCGGTCTCAGCGAAGAAGCAATCGCCGATATTCGTTCTCATATCAAGAGCGAGTTCGGTGCCGGCTTCGTAACGGATGCTCCGCGTATGTACACCTCGAAAGTGAAGAACGCCCAAGAAGCTCACGAAGCAATCCGCCCCGTGCTTCCGTTGCGCTCACCCGACCAGGTTGCAAACGAACTCACCAGCCAAGAGTTGAGCCTCTATCGATTGGTGTACCAACGCACTCTTGCCTCACAGATGATCGATGCCACCGGAGTCACCGTGAGCATTCGTCTGCGCGCCACCACGAACGATGCACTACGCAGCGAGTGCGAATTCAACGCGAGTGGCACGACCATCACTTCACCGGGTTACCGCCAGGCGTACGAGGAATCGACAGATGATGACGAACAGAAAGATGGAAGTGAAGACGCCCTCCTGCTTCCACCTCTGAAAGTCGGCGAGACGGTCGCAGTGACCGAATATGTGGCCAACGGTCACGCGACGACGCCACCACCTCGCTACACCGAAGCGTCGATCGTCAAGAAGCTCGAGGAGCTGGGCATCGGCCGACCGAGCACGTGGGCATCGATCATCTCGACAATGGTCGACCGTGGTCACTATGTCTGGAAGAAGGGAACGTCACTCGTTCCCACATGGACTGCTTTTTCTGTCATCAAATTGATGGAGAACCATTTCACCGAACTCATCGACTACGGATACACCGCCGGCGTCGAAGAAGACCTTGACGCAATCGCTCGTGGTGAGCAACAGAAGGACCGCTGGTTGAAGCACTTCTACTTCGGTGATGACGAGTCGACTCAGGAGTGGATCGGACTGCACGAACTGGTCGCGAAGAACCTCGACTCAATCGATGCAGCGACGCTCAACACCTTCACGCTCGGCGGGCACCCTGAAACTGGCGAAGCAGTCATCGTGAAGCCAGGTCTGTACGGGCCGTACGTGCGTTGTGGCGAGAACACAGCGAGTGTCCCTGACTCGATGACACCCGATGAGCTCACACTCGACGAGGCGTTGCGCTTGCTCGCCGCACCAAAAGGCGATGTTCCCATCGGTGAACATGACGGCCATCCGGTGTTCGCCAAGACCGGTCGCTACGGCGCATACGTGCAGTGGGGCACGATGGACAATCCACCGGAAGGTCTCGAGAAGCCGAAAATGGTGTCGCTTTTCAAGACCATGAACATCGAGCGCTTCTCGATGAAGGATGCGCTTGACCTCTTGTCGCTCCCCCGCACAATCGGCAATGACCCGACTGATGGTGAACCGATCACCGCTCAGAACGGTCGTTACGGCCCCTACATCAGCAAAGGCAAGGACAGCCGTTCGCTGCAAACCGAGGAGCAGTTGCTGACCGTCACTTTGGACGAGGCGCTTGCTCTTCTTGCCCAGCCACGAGTGTTCGGTCGCGGACGTGCGGCACCCAAGCCACCGTTGAAAGAATTCGGCAACGATCCGGTCAGTGGCAAGCCGGTGGTCGCCAAGGACGGCAAGTTTGGTGAGTACGTCACCGATGGTGAGGTGAATGCTGGCCTCACTCGTGGTGATCGCTTGGAGACCATGACGAACGAGCGCGCTTATGAACTTCTGCAGTTGCGTCGTGACTACATCGAAGCAAATGGTGGTCCGAAGAAGCGTGGTGCCAAGAAGGCGGCACCAAAGAAAGCATCGGCAAAGAAAACCACAGCCAAGAAATCACCAGCAAAGAAGAAGGCGGCACCAAAGAAAGCCGCCAAGCCGAAGAAGACCGACGAGTGAGCAGTCCGCGCTACATCGCCTTCGAAGGACCTGAAGGATGTGGCAAGAGCACGCATGCGAAGCGACTGGCTGCGCGCCTTGATGCGGTGATCACCCGCGAGCCAGGTGGCACCCGCATCGGCGCGATGTTGCGTGAAGTTCTCGCAAACCCGGACAACACGGACATGCATGCACGCACAGAGGCATTGCTCATGGCAGCCGACCGTGCACAACACGTCGAAGAAGTGGTGATGCCCACCTTGATGAGCGGTCGTCATGTCGTAAGTGACCGCAGCGTGTACTCGACACTCGCGTATCAGGGTTATGGACGCGGGTTGTCCCTCGACAGTCTTCGCGATGTGAACGACTGGGCACTTGGTGGCCGACTGCCGGATCTGGTCGTGTACATGCAGGTGCCGTCAGACGTGTTGGCACAACGACTGGCAAAGCGCGACCTTGACCGTTTCGAACGTGAAGGTGCCGACTTCTTCGAACGAGTGAATGCTGGTTTCGACGCCCTCATGGCGGCAGATCCGACACGTTGGATAACGATCGACGGCACACTGCCAAAAGACGACGTTGAGGCATTCATTTGGGAGCGGGTATTGCCCTACCTGTGACCTCTCGGTTGCGGTTCCCCCGACGACACAACGCGTCACAATGACATCGCTGCCTGCAGCGCTGAACTTGGTGACAAGCAGCGGCAAAGTCGTGAAAGTTGCCGACGCGGTGAAAATGCTCGGGTTGAAAAAAGTCACGAAGGCTGCCTTCGTGGTTCCGAGCAAGGTCACGACTGCGAACGCCAAGGTGTGCTCCATCACCAAGACCGCCGTCACCATCACTGGCACCGGCATTTGCGATGTGAAGCTTTCATACGTCGATACCAAAAAGAAGAAACAGACGAAAGCCCTCCCACTCGTCGTCGCCCCGTAATATTCGGAGCGTGAGCTCAATCTGGGACGCCGTGGTTGGTCAGACCCATGTGGTCGACCAACTGCGGCGCGCCATCGAACAACCAGTACACGCCTATCTGTTCGTCGGACCAGAAGGCTGTGGCAAAGAAGAAGCTGCCAGGGCCTTTGCTGCCCAAGTGTTGGCCGGCACCGACGACCCAGCTGATCGCATCTGCGACATGGTGATGCGCGGTCGTTACATCGACGCGATTGAGGTGCACCGTGTGGGTGCATCAATCTCAAAAGACCAGGCAGAAGAAGTCATCGCTGCTGCATCGACTACCGGCCACGAAAGTCGCCGCAAGGTCATCATCATGCACGAGTTGCACCTCATGCAAGACAGTGCGGTCGTGCGCTTGTTGAAGACCATTGAAGAACCGGCCGACGGAGTGACCCTCATTCTTCTGACTGACCAGATGGTGCCGTTGCTCGTCACCATCGCATCACGATGTGTGCAACTGCACTTTGCGATGCTTGACGAACAGACCATCACAAGTGCTCTTACGTCAGAGGGCTTCGCTCCCGATGCAGCACGCGCGGCTTCGCACGTTGCTCAAGGAAGCATGACCCGTGCGCGCATTCTCGCCAACGACCGCGACTTGCAAGATCGCCTCCATGCCTTCGCGTCCGTCCCACGCCGCATTGATGGCACCGGCGCAATCGCAGAGGAGATCGTCACGGAATTGCTGTCAATGATCGATGATTCCGCTGCACCGCTCGTCGAGCGTCATGAAACTGAGGCAACGGAGATGGAAGAACGCATGTCCCAGATGGGGGTGCGTAAGAGCGGCAAGAAAGCGCTTGAGGACCAGCACAAGCGTGAACTACGTCGTCACCGAACAGACGAGTTGCGCTCGGGCCTAATCCAGATTGCTGCCACGTACCGCGATGAATTGGTGAACGACGCGCACATCAACCGTCCCGAGGCATACACCGACGCAATCACACGCATCCATGAGGCCATGTCACGCCTCGCACTGAATGTGAATGAGACCGTACTCATGCGTGACCTCATCTGGTCGCTCCCTGCGCTTTCGTCCGATGCATTACATGCAGGAAGTAACAATGGCTGACGATCGGCGCGATGTGCTCGCGATCATCATCGGTGCGTTCATGCTGTTCGCGGGGGTCATGCACTTTGCCAATCCCTCGTTCTTCAACGAGATCGTGCCGCCATGGCTGCCACCGAGCGAACCGTTCTGGACGTACGTGAGTGGTGTCGCCGAAATAGTCATCGGCATCATGCTGTTGCGTCCGTCCACCCGCCGCCTCGGCGCATTGGCAGCAATCTGGCTGTTCATCGCGGTGTACCCCGCGAACCTGTACATGGCATGGGACTGGCGGGACCGACCGTTCAACGAACAGTTAGTGTCCTACGGTCGCCTGCCGTTCCAATTCCTCTTTATATGGTTGGCCTGGCGCGTCGCGACACGTGACAGGCAACAGGTCAATTACCCCGTGTGAATGCGCTGATGAAAAGCGGTGTCGCGCTTCTACACTTCGTGAGCCTGCCCAGGTAGCTCAGTCGGTAGAGCAACGCACTCGTAATGCGTAGGTCAGGGGTTCGATTCCCCTCTTGGGCTCCATTGGACATTGGTATTGTGCCTCCAGGGGCGTTGCGACCTTCATCTGAGATGAATCGCAAAGGAATGTCGAAACAAATTGTCTGGTGTGACCACGTCAATGGTGCCCATGTTCACGCCGTTGGGTGGCCCTGATTGCGGCTCGATACAGGTTGCGTACGTGGGCTCGTCGTAGATCACCCAGTACTGACATGAACTTTCAAGAGCCACAGTCACATCACCGACTCGGAATGGCTCGACGACACCACCGGTGAAGCAGTCATCCCACGGCGGTTGCGTCGGTGAAATCACTTGCGACGTCGTCGCATGGTCCTCATCGCGCACATACATGGACGTGAAGGTCGTACGAAGCGCTGACGGTTTCACGAACCACGGGTGCCAACCAACTTGCACCGGTGCCGGTTCGTTAAGGGCAACCTCGAGAGCCATACGAACCACCCCATGGGCCACTGACACTGAGTGCGTCACACGACCCGAGAACGGCCAGCCTTTGCCACTGACCGGTGCGTCCATCACGACACCATCGTCTGACACCTCGTTGAGATTCCAT
>SXWG01000045.1 GCA_005789925.1 Actinomycetota bacterium
CACTTCTGCTGTCCTATGCCGGTGCGGGACGAACTGTCGCCGTGTTCGAGCCGACAGATCAGTTGCACGCACATCTGGCACGAATCTCCGGTGCGACAGTTGTTGCTGGTCGTCGATCCGCAGATTTCACGTTGTCCACGGACGAGATTCAACGTGTCGTGACCCAGCACGCACCTCATGTGACGTTTCTTTGTTCACCGAACAACCCCACCGGTCGCGTCGAGGTGTGGGAGAACATCGAGTTGCTGTCTGACATCGCACCTGGACTTGTCGTGATCGATGAGGCCTACGCCGAATTCTCCGAGAGATCAGCGGTGGAGCGGGCGACCACACCAGGTGGCAATGTCGTCGTGAGTCGTACGTTCTCGAAGACCTGGTCGCTGGCGGGACTTCGACTCGGATATCTGATTGCGCCTCCAGATGTCGTCGACATGCTCCATGCTGTCGTGCTTCCGTACCACCTCGATTCCTTCAAACAAGCTGCTGGTCTTGCAGCCTTGAACTATGTCGACGAGATGAATGAACGCGTCGCGCGAATTGTCGCCGAGCGGGGGCGCATCATGGCGGCACTGGACGACTTCGACGTCGAGTCGTGGCCGAGCGGTGCGAACTTCGTGTTGTTCAGACCGACCCGCGTCGACGGCCACACGGTGTGGCAACGGCTCGTCGAAAAGGGTGTCTTGGTACGCGATTGCAGTAGTTGGTCCGGAGTCGAGCACTGCCTACGGGTCACTGTCGGCAATGAGATCGAGAACTCCACCTTTATTGAGGCGTTGAAGCAGGCGCTCGAGCAGTCAGAATAGGGACATGTCTCGCACGGCCCGCATTGAACGGACGACGAAGGAAACGTCGATCACCGTCATTCTCGACGTCGACGGCCAGGGCCGATCTGAGGTCTCCACCGGAATTCCTTTCTACGACCACATGCTCGATCAACTCGCGCGCCATGGTGGGTTTGATCTTCAGGTGAAGGCACAAGGCGACCTCCACATCGACACACACCACACAGTCGAAGATGTCGCCATCACGTTGGGCGAGGCGTTCAAACAAGCGCTTGCAGACAAGAAGGGAATCAGACGATTCGCTTCGGGTTCCTTCCCACTCGATGAGGCATTGGTGTCCGTGGCACTCGATCTGTCCGGTCGGCCCCATGTGTCGTGGAACGTTCCGTTACCGGAGTGCCTGCCACTCGGCGACCCACCGTTTGATCCATCGCTCGCGGAACACGCCGTGTCGTCGTTTGCCACTGCCGCAGCCATGACACTTCATGTGAATCTGGTCGACGGTAAGAACGTCCACCACATCATCGAAGCAAGTTTCAAGGGTCTCGCGCGGTGTCTTCGGGACGCAGTTCGCGTCGAGTCTGAAGGAGTGCCCTCCACTAAGGGCGTCCTTTCGTGACCGACCAGCCGCGTGTCGCGGTCATTGATTATGGCATCGGCAATCTGCGTTCAGCGCAGAAGGCGCTTGAACATGTCGGTGCAATCGCTCGTTTGACGAGCAATGAGGCAGATATCGATGCGGCCGACGCAGTGGTGTTGCCTGGTGTGGGCGCATTCGGAGCGTGCATGCGTGCCTTGCGTTCGGCCAATCTCGAATCTGTCACGCATGCGGCGGTCGACTCTGGCCGACCGTTTCTCGGAATTTGTGTCGGCATGCAAATGCTCTTCAGTGGTAGCGAAGAAGATGAAACCGCGACCGGACTTGCAGTCATTCCCGGAAAGGTGAAGTGGATTCCGAGCGGTGTGCCACGGCCACACATGCAGTGGAATCAGTTGCATGTCACGGTGCATGACCCGTTGTTCGACGGCCTCGACGTTGACGCATGGGTGTATTTCGTCCATTCGCTCGCGGGGTATCCGGTTGATGAACATGTGGTCACGGCTACTACGTCTTATGGTGGTCAAATTCCAGTTGCCTTCCGTTCGGGAAACGTCGCGGCTCTGCAGTTCCATCCGGAAAAATCAGCAGAGGTTGGCTTGCGCATTCTGTCCAATTTCGTTTCGGGAATCGGTCGATGAATACGACGTTCGATCTGTACCCCGCCATTGACCTGCGTGGTGGTCGTGTCGTGCGATTGACGCAAGGGAAGTACGACAACGAGACGATCTACGGTGATGACCCGGTTGATGTCGCGCGAGGGTTCGTCGATGCAGGTGCATCCTGGATCCATGTGGTCGACCTCGATGCGGCAAAGTCTGGTGTCGGAACCAACCGTGAGGTCATCGGCCGAATCGCACGAGTGGCCCGCGGTGTCGCGCAGGTACAGGTGGGCGGTGGCATTCGCAGCATCGATGACGCCCGTGAACTTGCCAGCCATGGTGTGTCTCGTGTGGTCATGGGGTCAGCAGCCATTGCGGCACCAGAGCTCGTGTCCGAGGTCGCCAAAGTGGTGCCTGTTGCTGTCGGCCTCGATCACCGTGGTGGGGAAGTGTCCGTCAGTGGTTGGACGAAAAGTGGAGGGCGGCGAGTCGAAGAGTGTGTCGGGTTGTTCCCTGAAGCTGCAGTGTTCGTCGTGACCGACATCTCTCGCGACGGCATGTTGCAGGGCCCCGACGTCGAAGGGCTTGTCGCTGTTGCGGGCGTCACGAACACGCCGGTCATCGCAAGTGGCGGAGTCGCGAATATCGACGATCTCGTCGCACTTCGAAACACAGGTGTCCTCGCCGGTGTGATCACAGGAAAGGCGATCTACGAAGGTCGTTTCACCGTGGTCGAAGCAATGGAGGCGCTACGGTGACACCGTCGTCGACATCCTCCGACGTGGTTGCACGCGTCATCCCTTGTCTTGACGTCACAAACGGTC
>SXWG01000046.1 GCA_005789925.1 Actinomycetota bacterium
AGGGAACTCGACGGGCGGCAACGGCTCGGTGTACGAACCGCCACTCACAATCGTGGAGACCGCACGGCGAAGGCGAAGTGCGTCGAGCGGTTTGATGATCCAACCATTGGCACCGCTGCGTCTGGCCATGTGAACGTCCGCGGTGCGGTCGAGGAGCATGAGAACCGGGACATACGGCGCGAGCCCACCGCTGTGATCGAGACGAAGATCCATGGTGACGGCCATCGCACCCATCGACCCGATTTGAAGATCAAGCACCGCGATGTCGGGTGACGACTCATTCACCGTGCGAACGACGTCACGACCATTGGAGACGATGGTGAAGCGTGTGTCGCCACTACCGAGCGCAGCGACCACTTCGTCGAGCACCCACTGGGCATCTGTCGCAACGAGAATGTGCACGACTGAACTCTACACACGAGCCGCGTCAGCTCAATGAGTCGGCAAGCCGCATGACTCCTTCGAGGTCATGGATGTCCGTATGTTGTTCGCCAATCTCAACCGTGGTGACCGCACCGGTCGGTGGGGGAGTCATACGGTCGACGAAGGACGTCACGAGGTCACGTTCGCGAAGGGCACGTTCGCGAAGCGCTCGAACGTTGTCGTCGAGCCACATCTGCACGCCGTCGTCGGCGTTCGACGACGATGCGTCGAGAATCGTCGTCGGTTCATCGAACAGCGGCGTGAGTCGATTGGCGAACACGATCGACGGCGTGATGCGTGTCGCATAAAGCCGGTCGACGAGCAGCCCTGTGTCGTTCAGAGGTTCAGGTGACGGTGAAATCACGATGGCAAAGGTGGTGTCGTTCGCGCGCAACAAACGTGACACCGAACCTGCGCGCTCTGCAAAGCCGGTCTCCATGCCTTCGAATGCGCGCAGGAAGTCGATGACGTCACTCATCACGTTCGATCCGACCACTCTTCCGATGATCTTCAGAACTGGCTGCACAGTCGCGCCGATGACGCGCAATCCACCACGAGACGGTGCGGTGAGAATTCGAAACAGCGGATGTCGAAGGAACCGCACGAGACGTTCGGGCGACTCGATGAAATCCAACGCATTGCGTGACGGTGCAGTGTCGAGCACGACGAGGTCGAAACGTGGATCTTCATGGAGTCGAAGCAGCATCTCGGCTGCCATGTAGTCCCTGGTCCCCGATAGTGAACCTGAGATCGATTTGTAGAAGACATTCGAGCGGATGAGGTCCGCTTGCTCGGTGGTTGCTGCGAAGCGCCCGATCAGGTCGTTGAATGTCGATGAGACGTCCAGCATCGCTGCCCACATTTCGCCTGTTCCGATGCGCTCGACCAGCGTTGGTTCGTTGGAAAGTTCTCCTCGGCGACCCAGAGCATCAGCAAGTCGCCGGGCGGGATCGATGGTGATGACGACAGCCCGTCGCCCTTGTCGGCCTGCGGACAGAGCAAGCGCTGCTGCGACAGTGGTCTTGCCGACCCCACCTGATCCGCAACACACGATGACTCGTTGTGTTCCAAGAAAAACGTCGACACCACTCACTTCGTGTCTCCTGTGAGTGCGCGCACTTGGTTGATGAATGCGAGTCGCAGAATGTCTGCGGAGCTGTTCGTATCAGCGACGTCGGGTAGCACAATTCGTTGCAGAGGCACTCGCTGGCGTAACTCGTCCATGGCAAGAATCTGACGCTGGCGACGTGTCAGGCGATATTCGAGTGCGGCGCGCTGCGATTCTGTGTGGCATGCCTGACGAAGTACGTCAGCTTCAGCGGGCAATTCGTCGAGGTCGCATCTGTTCACGGTGAGCGGCGAGAGATGCACACCGAGTTCGTCCTCTAGGTCGAAGGCAGTGTCCACAAGTTCCATGACCGGAGTGAGCTCTGGTGTGGTGACCAGCATCAGTCGGCAGGCGGTGACATCGGCGAGCATCGCGCGCACCTCGTCGGCTTGCTGACGAATCGGGCCTGCCAGCACTGCTCGACCGAGCGACATCGGCGCGCGAAGGAGCGACAGCGCCTGCCCCGCTGGTGGACCGTCGACGACGAGTAGATCCTGACTGCCATCACGTGCCAACTGTTTGATCTTTCCGAGCACCAGCAAGTCGTCGATACCAGGTGCGGCCGATGCGACGACATCGACGATGCCGAGAGATGACAATTGCCTCGTCACAAGTCCGAGGCCACGAGTCGAGAGGTACTCAGAGAGGGCATCACCTGGCTCGAGTGTGAGATGTTTCACGGCGCCAGCGAATTTGGGCTTCTCGCTCTCGTCTTGCCGACTTTCGTCTGCCAGTACTCCGATTCTCACGAGCAGGACGGACAAACCTGCCTCAGCCGCGACAGATGCCACGGTTTGTGCGACCGTTGATTTCCCAACGCCACCTTTACCGGCAACAATGAGAACTCGTGATGCCGTCAGAAACTGCGCCAAGTCCATCGATGAAGGTGACCTTCTAGTGCGCACGCACAGCATGCGCCGGTGGTTGCTCGCCGCGGGTCTCGTGGGTGCAGCACCTAGCGCCGGCTTGGTCAGTGGTGATGGCATCGTGCATGCCGAAGGGGTGAGTCACTCGTCGGTTCTGCACGTCGACTATCGTGCCACAGCCACCGATTCCAGCGAGTTGGCTCCGGTCGATGTCGTCGAAGTGAGCGGATTGCTCGACGACATTCTCGTTGACGAGATCGAACAAGCCCTCGAGCGTGCGACGACGAACGGGTCACAGGCTGTCGTGTTGCAATTGAACAGCCGCGCATCGGTGGTCTCTGAAGACAGATTCGTCGAACTCTTGACGCAAGTGGCTGATGCATCTATTCCCATCGGGGTGTGGGTGGGGCCATCGGGCTCTCGCGCATACGGTGCACCCGCACAACTCTTGGCCGTCGCCGATGTCACCGCGATGGCTCCGGGTGCCCGCATCGGATACACGGGCACATTGAAAAAGGTCGGAGGTGCAGCAGTCAGTTTCGGTGCAGCTGACGACTTGTTGACGAACGGGTCAATGGGATTTCTCGAAGCACGTGAACAAAAAGTGCTCAGATTCTCGACAGACGACCGTGGCGTGCCGGTGTTGCGGAACATGTTGTTCGCACTCGACGGTCTCACAGTGAACGGGAAGCAACTTGACACCGTGGTCGATGATCTCGATGACAATGGTCAAGTCGTGCGCAAAGCCACGACGACACGCTTCTTCAAGCTCGGACTCGTTCCACGCCTCCTGCACACTGTCGCAAGTCCGGCCTCGGCATTTCTCCTCATCTCTGCAGGACTCGCTCTCTTGATCTTCGAGCTCTTCACCGCGGGAATCGGGGTCGCTGGGCTCGTCGGGGCTGTGTGCACCTTGCTTGCGAGCATCGGGATGTCTTACGTGCCGATCAACGGCACCGGACTCGTGCTGTTGTTGCTAGCGATGGTCGCCTTCGCAGTCGACGTTCAAGTGGGTGTGCCCAGACTGTGGACTGGTGTAGGACTCGTGCTCTACATCATCTCGTCGTTCATTTTGTTCGAGCCTGTCGGAGCACACGTCATGCGGCCGTCCTGGATAACGCTCGTCGCCTGCATCGGGAGCATCGCTCTCACATTCATCGTCGGTATGCCTTCGATGACACGTACCCGTTTCGCGACCCCGACGATCGGACGTGATTGGTTGATCGGACGCGAAGGTGTCGCAGTAGGTGCCATCAACCCCAATGGCACCGTGAAGATCGATGGTGCTGAATGGCGCGCGCGGACAAATCGAGCGACGCCATTGGCCGACGCACAAAGTCTGCGCGTTGTCGCTATCGACGGTGTGACACTCGAGGTCGAGCCTCTCGAAGGAGGCGCTCGCGACTATCGCGAGATGCGCAAGAGCGGCGACGTCGGGAGCGAATAGATGCTCCTCATCTTGCTCGCGTTGCTCGTGCTCGTGCCGCTGGCCGAGGTATGGGTCATCGTGCAAGTGGGATCAAACTTGGGCATCATCACGACTGTCGTACTTCTGGTCGGAGTGTCGGTGATGGGCACGGCTCTCACGAAGTACGAGGGACTGCGCGTGTTTCGTTCCTTCATGTCCGCGGTCGACAAAGGAGAGATGCCGTCGCGTGACATCGTCGCCGGTGCATGCTTGCTCGCGTCGGGCCTGCTTTTTCTCGTCCCCGGATTCGTGACCGATGTGCTCGGCATCGTGCTGCTCTTGCCACCAGTGCGCGCAGGGCTCGCACACTTCATCTTGCGTCGACGCGGTGCACGCTCGAAGACCCGTGTCGTGCGCGCGACATACTCCGGTCCGATCGTCGACATCACGTCTGTCGTCAACGAGAACGTGAATCGACCATCACTGGGCCAGCCCTCAAAAGATGCGAATGGTGATGACTGATGAGTGCCCCCCACGGACCAGGCAAAGACGAAGACTTCGACCCGCGTGCGATTCCGATCCGACCAGCTGCCACTGTGTTGTTGGTACGTGATGCACCACGTGGAATGGAGGTGTTCATGTTGCGGCGCACACTCAGCGCAGTGTTCGCAAGTGGCATGTATGTGTTCCCCGGAGGTCGTGTCGACGACAGTGACGGTACGGACGAGATGTCGAAGTGCTGTAGTGGACGGAACGACTCACAGGCGAGTGCGCTCTTGCGCGTGCCGAAAGGTGGTCTCGCATTCTGGGTCGCCGCCATTCGTGAGTGTTTCGAAGAAGCCGGTGTCCTTCTTGCGACGCACAACGCGACAGGAAATGTCGTGCAGTTCAGTGATCCGGGTACAGCCGATCGCTTCACGGCGGCGCGTCACCGCATACACGAAGGCGACTTGTCGCTCATCGATCTGTGTCAACAAGAAGACCTCACGCTCGTCACCGACGACATCCACTACGTGAGCAACTGGATCACGCCCCTCGGTGAGCGCCGTCGTTTCGACACGAAGTTCTTTCTTGCCCGTGCGCCTGAGGCGCAAGATCCACTTCACGACGACAAAGAGACGATCGACAGTCTGTGGGTGCGACCTGAGGAAGCGCTGGCGAAATGTGAAGCCGGTGAATTGGCCATGCTGCCTCCGACAATCGGCAACCTTCGTTTCCTTCTCGAACACGGATCCATCGACGCCGCAATGGAAGCTGCGCAACAAGTCGGAGTGCCGACGCCCGTGCAACCACGACTGCGATATGACGCCGATGGAAGAGTGACCGGTGTGGTCATGCCCTGGGAACAGGGATACGACCAGCTCGAGGGCTAAGTGCGCGAACGTACTGTGACGACTGCAGCTTCGGAGTCACGTGCGGAACATCCGGCCATGTCATCGGTGTCAGGAGTTTCGTCGATGATGCGTCGAGCGATCATGCGGAACACTGTCGCCGCATGACCGGTGCCGGCAAGCGCGACCGGCTCACCTTTGTCACCACCATCTGACACCGCCGGTTCGATGGGTACCTGGCCCAACAGTTCGACACCGATGTCAGTCGCCAAAGTGCGTCCGCCACCTTCCCCGAACAACGGATACTCCTGCCCGTGGTCGCAGGTGAACGAACTCATGTTTTCGATGACGCCAGCAACTCGCAAGAAACTGCGTCGCGCCATGTCAGCAGCGCGAATTGCGACCTTCTGCGCAGACACCGCAGGTGTCGTGACAATGAGGAGGTCTGTGCGCGGCAACATGCGGGCGAGTCCCATCTGGACATCTCCGGTACCAGGGGGCATGTCGATGAGGAGGAAGTCAAGGTGACCCCAGTCAACGTCATTCAGAAATTGTTCGACCGCTTTGGTGAGCATGAGCCCGCGCCACATGAGTGCAGTTCCCTCGTCCTCGACGAGCATGCCAGTTGACACGACTTTCAACGTGCCGGCGCCGACACGTCTTTCGTTCGGGACAATCATCGGCTTCTCGCGGCCGTCAACCGTGCGCGCTTGCAGGCGATCGGGCATGCCGAGCATCCGCGGAATCGAAAAGCCCCAGATGTCTGCGTCGAGAACTCCGACGGTTTTGCCTTCCGCAGCGAGTGCGGCCGCAAGGTTGACGGTCACCGAACTCTTGCCGACGCCACCTTTTCCACTGGCGATCGCCAACACTCGGGCAGACAATGGCACAGCTGTGTCAGGTGCTTGTTCTCTTGCGTTCCACCTGGCACGTGTCATGACCGCGGTGCGCTCGTCAGCCGTCATTTCACCCCAGTCGATGGAGACTTTCACGATCGATGGGTGGTGGATCAGGCGACTTTCGATGTCCTTCTTGATCTGTGCGCGAAGCGGACAACCCTTGATGGTCAGCTTCACCCCGATACGAACGATGTAGCCGCCGTCGCCAGGCTCGAGGGTCACGTCGCCTGCCATGCCCAGATCGACGATGTTGTCGCCCAATTCGGGGTCCATCACGGCGCGCAGCATGGCCCTGATGTCATTGACGTCGGGTGCCAGGGGCAGGCTCACGCATTCAGTGTAAGAGCCTTGTACGATTTAATGTCGAAGCACCCCGCAGATTCGGGGCTCTACGTACAGGAGGCACCTCCCATGATCACCCTCACCGATTCAGCAGCAAGCAAAGTCGCTCAACTCCTCGAGTCAGAGGGGACACCCGAGTATGCGTTGCGTGTCGCGGTGAAGTCTGGCGGTTGCTCAGGTTTTCAGTACGACATGTATTTCGACGGTGACATCGCTTCCGACGACGTGGTGACGACATTCGGCGCCGTGAAGTTAGTTGTCGATCCGGCGTCGGCTTCATTGCTCGATGGAGCGAGCCTTGATTACAAGGACGGGCTCACTGAACAGGGATTCGCCATCACGAACCCGAACGCCACACGCAGTTGCGGTTGTGGCAAGTCGTTCAGCTGAACACGTGTCGTGACGTCAGCCGTTCAGGGCTGACAATGTATTCCTGACTTCGTCGACGTCGAATATTGCATCGAGACGTTGACGTAAAGTTCCTGTCGCATCTGTAATGAACAACGCAGGTTCAAAGGTCAAGTTGTAGGCCTTCACAGCCGGGGCCACTATTTCCGCCTTGTCGTCGCTGTACACGTCGGCGTGCACGAACACCACGTCGTCACCAGTCGACTGCGACAACTCGATAAGAGCGTCGAGAGCCGGAGCACATGTCCCGGTCTGGCAGTACGCGGGTGTTCCGATGAGGTACACGACCTTTTTCCCCGAGGCGAGTGCGTCGGAGAGAGTCAGGTCATGGAACGGGCACAGGCCTTCTGCACGAGTGCAAATCGGATTCACTCCCCGAGTATCTCTTGTCGTCGGTGTGTCAAACGGCGGTAGGGAATCGCCGACGAGTGGAATGGCGACAGAAGTTCTCTCGACCACCTGAAGTGCGGCTCCGGTATCGGGGCCACCATCGACAATGAGCGAGTAGAGACCAGGCTCAGCGACTGTGACGACGAACGGCCAATACGGCTGTGGAATGCCATTGCCATGTTTCGGCGCAGAGAGCGTCGCGTCGACCACGTCACCTGTATCTGAATTCACGAGCCGACCAGTGAGAGTGTTCGGAAGTGCTGTGTCGCTGTCCGTGAGCACACCCTTCTGTGTGGCGAGCGAGATGGGCAGGCGCAACTCTCCGGGCACAAGAACAGTTCCAGGAAAACGCTGGACTAGTGACAGATCTTTCGGGAGAGATGTGCTGGCTCCACCGTCTGAACCACAGGCCGCCAACAGCACGGCTCCACCAGCAACCATCGCCGACGTCCGCATGAACTGCCGGCGTGACAGGAGAGAGGCTTCAGACATGGCCCGCACGAACTCGTTTGTCACGTCGCAATCGTAGGGTCTGCAGTTGCTGACCTAGTGTTGAGGCATGACAAAAGCAGTGGGTCCGTACACGCCAGTTGTTCGAGCAGGAGATTGGATCATTGTTTCCGGTCAACTTGGCATGAAGGACGGTGCGCTTGTGTCTGGTGGTGTCGCCGCGCAGACCGCACAGGCCGTGACGAATCTCAAAGCACAACTTCAGAGTGTCGGTGCGACGTTGAAGGACGTGTCAAAGACACTGTGCTTCCTCACCGACATGGACACTTTTGCGACGTTCAACGAAGCGTATGTGGCGGGTTTCGGCGGAAGTCGTCCTGCGCGTAGCACCATCGGTGTCGCTGCTCTTCCATTTGGCGGTGCTGTCGAGATCGAAGCGTGGGCCTACAAGCCTGAGGCCAAGACGAGCGTGTCTGCGTCGTCACTGGCGAAGAAGTCTGCTGCGAAAAAGTCAGCAGGCAAGAAGGCGACTGCAAAGAAAGCACCCGCAAAGAAGTCTGCTGCGAAGAAGCCGACCAAGAAGTCACGAAAGGCTCGGTGACGCTATGCCTGGTGTAATCGTCATCGTTATCGCATTGCTTGCATTTCCCATCGTCGTCGGTCTGTCCACCGCGGCCCTCGCAGGAATCATCGGTCACTTCTTGTATAAAGATGGTGAAGCGCGACACGAAGGAAGCGAGTTGGTCGACCTCAACAACTGAGGGCGACCCGCACAATTGACAGTACGACGATGACATATCGTCCCTCGATGCACGCCTTCGACCGTGAGGCGAAGAAACTCAGCAAGCGCATTCTTCGTTACGCGTTGAAACGAGTGCGCATGGATCCACCACTCGACCACGCGGTATCGGAAGCTGAACTTCGTCGTCGCGCGGGTCGAACCGTCACTCGTGAAGGAATCGGCGCGCAACGTGCGCTGTCCGTCTGGGAAGACGTTCTTGCACCAGCGTGCATCAGTATCGATCATCCCCGGTATTTCTCTTATGTCCCGGCAGCACCGACCGAAGCTGCGGGGTTGTTCGACGTCGCTGCGTCGGCAGCGAATATTTTCGGTGGGTCGTGGCAGGAAGGTGCTGGCGCGATCTATGCCGAAAATGAAGCGCTTCGGTGGATTGCTGATCTCGCCGGCCTGCCGTCTGAGGCGGGTGGGGTGTTCGTGTCTGGTGGAACGGCCGGCAATCTCTCTGCTCTCGTGGCGGCGCGTTGGAAATGGCGACACGACTCGGCTTCTGCGATGGATATGACACGTGGTGTCATCATCGCGTCGCGGTCAGCGCATTCGTCAATCACGCAGGCAGCCCAAGTGATGGATGTCGATGTGGTGTGGGCAGCTGACGACGATCGAGGACGGTTGGTTGGTGAAGCGGTTCACGCCGCATGGATGTCGATGACACAAGATCAACGAGTGCGTACCTTTTGTGTCGTTGCGACGGGAGGAACGACGAATGTCGGCGTCGTGGATGACCTTGCAGGAGTGGGGCAGATCGCGGCGGACCTGGGGCTGTGGTTCCACGTGGACGCCGCCTATGGCGGAGCAGCGCTCGCAGCACCGTCAGTGCGGGCTTTGTTTGATGGGGTGGAACGGGCTGACAGCATCATCGTTGACCCACACAAGTGGTTGTTCGCACCGTTCGATTCTTGTGCACTGATATATCGCGACCCTCGTATCGCGCGCGCTGCTCATACTCAGCACGCTGAGTACTTGGACGCTCTTCGTCACGATGACGACTGGAATCCGTCGGATTATGCACATCACCTCACGCGACGTGCACGCGGTTTACCACTGTGGTTCAGTCTCGCTGTGCACGGCACCGACGCATACACAGATGCCGTTGAACGCAATCTCACTGTCACCCGCGAAGGTGCAGAAGACATTCGAACATCGTTGTATCTCGAACTGGTCATGGATCCCGAGTTGAGTGTGCTCGTGTTCAGACGAAGAGGTTGGACAACTGAGCAGTACTACGCGTGGTCTGACACCGTCCTCACCGACGGGCTCGCATTCGTCGTCCCGACGTCGTGGCGGGGTGAGACGGTGCTTCGGTTGTGTCTCGTGAACCCAGCCACCACCCGCGACGATCTTCGACTGGTGTTCAACTCTCTGAAATGATGTCTGACGATGAGTGAGACGGTCGACCTACTGGTGCACAACGCGACTCTCGTCGCGACCGTCGATGCGACGCGCCGAGAATTGCCTGGTGGCTGGGTGGCGGCGAAAGACGGTTTCGTCGTGGCCGTGGGGGGAAGTGCAGACCCCAAACCGACAGCGACGCATGTCATCGATGCGACTGACTGTCTGGTGACACCTGGTCTCGTCAACACCCATCACCACTTGTATCAGAACCTCACGCGTGCGTATCCGCCGATGACGAACGCTCCGTTGTTCGGTTGGTTGCAGACGCTGTACCCACTGTGGCGTGTACTTGATGAAGAGGCTGCACATGTGTCGGCATGGGTGGGGCTCGCTGAGCTCGCTCTGTCCGGATGCACCACATCGACTGACCACCTCTACTTGCACCCACGCAATGGTGGTGATTTGTTGTCAGCTGAAATTGCCGCAGCAGTCGACTTGGGTGTGCGGTTCCACCCCACACGGGGCTCGATGTCGCTGTCACAAAAAGATGGTGGTCTACCGCCGGACGATGTCGTGCAGACTGATGACGAAATCTTGGCTGCGTCAGAAGACGCCGTCCGACGACATCATGACCGATCACACGGAGCCATGGTGCGCGTCGCGCTTGCTCCGTGCTCACCTTTCAGTGTCACGAAGCAATTGATGATCGATTCAGCTGAGCTCGCGCAAAAGCTCGACGTCAGGTTGCACACTCACTTCGCAGAGAACAGCGAAGATGACGATTTTTCGTTGGCGACATTCGGATGTCGACCGTTTGACTACTTGAAAGACGTCGGCTGGTGCACAGACCGCACTTGGGTGGCACATTGCGTGATGCCCGACGCAGACGAAGTACGACAGCTCGGTGCTGCGCGCATCGGCGTCGCACATTGTCCGAGCAGCAATCTCATCCTCGCGTCTGGCATCTCCCCGGTCGTCGATTTGCGGGCAGCAGGCGCACATGTCGGCCTGGGCGTCGACGGATCGTCGTCTGCCGACTCTGCGTCGCTGTGGTTGGAGGCACGCCAAGCGATGCTGCTCGCGAAACTGCGCAGTGGTGCCGGCGCAGCCGATGCGCGCATGGCGCTCGAGTGCGCCACCATCGGAGGAGCAGGTTGCTTCGGTCGGATTGGTGAGATCGGCTCATTGCAGGTTGGTGCTGTCGCAGATATTGCAGTGTGGTCGCTCACCGGGGTGGCTTTTGCTGGCGCGATCGCTGACCCGATCGAAGCGTGGTTGAGGTGCGGGCCGACCGCAGCACGTGACACCATCGTGAATGGTCGAGCCGTCGTTCGCGACGGACACATCGTGAGCAACAAAGTCGACGAGATGCTCGCCACACACCGCCTGATTGCTTCTCGTATGCAGCAGATCGGTTGAGTGACCATGTGGCATGCATTTTGGTTGAGCTTCGGCGTGATTTTTGTTGCCGAACTCGGAGACAAGAGCCAACTGATGGCACTTGCATTTGCGACCCGCTACAAGGTGATGCCAGTTCTCATTGGAATCACTGCGGCGACATCAATCGTTCATCTGGCGTCTGTCGCACTTGGTGGAGCTCTTGGTGCAGCATTACCGACGAAGCCCATCAATTTCGTGGCGGCCATCGCGTTCGTCATCTTCGGGTTGTGGACCCTTCGTGGTGACGAACTGAGTGCAGAAGAAGAGAACCGTGCTGCTCAGATGGCACGAAGTGTCGTGTTCGCCGTCGGTTCCGTGTTCTTCCTTGCTGAGCTCGGTGACAAGACGATGCTCGCGACTGTCACGCTCGCGACACGCGAAGGACTTTTCGGTACGTGGCTCGGGTCGACAATCGGCATGGTGATTGCAGACGCACTTGCAATTGTCATCGGTCGTGCGCTGGGGAAGCGTCTTCCGGAACGCACCATCAAGATTGGTGCGGCAATCGTATTCTTCGTTTTTGCTGTGCTGCTTTTTGTCGAAGCGCTCAGCTGACGCCCCAGCGCGACTGTCCGAATCGATAGCCGACGCTGCGCACAGTCTGAATGAGATTGGCGTGCTCTTCACCAAGTTTCGCGCGAAGGCGACGAATATGAACGTCGACGGTACGAGCACCGCCGTAGTACTCGTATCCCCACACTCGTGACAACAGTGTCTCGCGGGTGAACACTTTGCCCGGGTTTTGTGCGAGGAACTTCAACAACTCGTACTCCATGAACGTGAGGTCGAGTGGCTTGCTGTTGAAAGTGGCTTGGTAGGTCTCGAGATTCAACGACAGTCCGGCGTATTCGACCATTTCGGCACCCGACACTGGTCCGCCCGCCAGCCACAGCGCATGACGAAGACGTGCCTCCAACTCACGGGGGTGAAATGGTGCGAGGCAGAAATCGTCGTACAAGTCGTCGCGAAGTTCAAGGTCGGCGATTTGAGCGCCAGTGACCAGCACGATGACAGGTGAGACCGGGTTGTCGCGCTTGCGAAGCGACCGCGCGAATGCCCAGGCACCTTCAGGATCGGTTTCGCATGACACGACAGCCCCACCCCAACCCTGAGCCGGTTCTGCGCGTTCGGCTTCATCTGGGTTGGCGACTGCTTTCCAACGAAACCCGGCGAGGTCAAGGAGCCGTGCGACGTCGGGGGAGGCCGGATCGGGGAAGACGACGAGCGTGTCGATGTCGGTCACCACACCACCTACATCGACTTCAGGTATCGGTTCAACTCGAACGGGGTCACTTGAGTCTTGTACGCACGCCACTCGTCGCGCTTATTGCGCAAGAAC
>SXWG01000047.1 GCA_005789925.1 Actinomycetota bacterium
ATGTTCGTGGCATCAGCCAGCATTTAGTGATGACAAGTACATCCCGACGGTGAAAGCACTCGCCGACAGTATTCACGCCGCAGGAAGCAAGCTGTGCATCCAGATATGTCACCACGGCAAGACGGCCAATTGCGATACTGCCGAAGGTCGACCACTTCTCATGCCGAGCAAGCCCGAGAGCAAGCTCGACATGAGTGCTCTGCAAGACAACACGATGGACGAGTTGATGCGGCTCGGTACAGCGTCGCGAGGTAAGGCCCCGACGGTGAAAGAGGCGACCGAGGATGACTTGCTTTGGGTGATCGATCAGTTTGCACTGGCCGCTGATCGACTGCGTCAAGCAGGTGTCGACGCAGTTGAGGTGCATGCTGCTCATGGCTATCTCGTCAACACGTTTCTTTCCGCCGGATACAACAGACGGTCTGACCGATGGGGTGGTTCGGTCGAAAATCGTGCTCGTTTGATGGTCGAGATTGTTAAGGCCATTCGCGCACGCGTCGGCGATTCTCTCGCGATCAGTGTGCGCCTGAACGGCATGGAATACGGGCTTGACGGAGGTCAGACCCCTGAAGAGACCGCGACGTTCGCGCAACTGGCCGAAGCGGCTGGTGCTGATGCCATTCATGTGTCGGGCAACTCGCACAATCCCTTCGCTGACTTCACACTCGGACCGCTACCAGCCGACGTGGGGCAGTATCGCGATTTTGCCCGCATCGTGAAACGCGCGGTCGGAATTCCTGTCATCGCAGTTGGTCGAATTCTTCCTGAAGTCGCCGAAGAGATGTTGGCTGCAGGTGAATGTGACTTCGTGTCGATGGGACGCCAGCTGCTGGCTGACCCCAATTTGGTCAACAAGTTGCGCGCCGGAGATCCAAAGAGTGTCCGCCCGTGCATCAATTGTTACGTGTGTGTCGAACAGAACTTCTTCGACGGTGCACCAAAGTGTGCGGTCAACCCTACGTTGTGCAATGAATCGCTCGCAATAATGTCGAAGGCGACGACGTCGAAACATGTCGTAGTGGTCGGTGGTGGACCAGCAGGCATGGAGGCAGCTCGTATTGCGGCTGAACGCGGACATCGTGTCACGTTGCTCGAGGCGTCGTCGCGGCTCGGGGGAACTGCGTGGTTCTCACAACTCACGACGCCAGCGAACGGTCCGCTCGTGGAACATCTCGAGCACGAAGTTCGCCGACTTGGTGTGTCTGTACGCACTGGCGTACGTGCCACTGTCGAGTCAGTGCGAGCACTGGCTCCCGATCACGTGGTCGTCGCGACCGGTGCTGTGCGTGGCAGACCAGCGATTGCAGGTGCCGACCAACGGCACATCTACACAGGTGATGATCTTCGTGCCCTCATGACGGGCGACGGAAAAGTCGATTCCGCACCCGCCCTTGCTCGCATCGTCGTGGCTGCCGGCCGTTCACTCGGCGTCACCAAGTCCGCTGACCGGGTTCGAACGCTGAGCAAAGTATGGTTGCCGCTCGGGAAGAACGTAGTGGTCGTCGGTGGTTCGTTGGTCGGCCTTGAGTTGGCTGAGTTCCTAGCGCAACGTGGGCGTCGTGTGACTCTCATCGAATCAGGTGCGCAACTCGGTCTACCGATGGCGATGCCCCGTCGTTGGACAGCCGTAAAGAAGGCGTCAAAGCACGGTGTCACCCTCGTGCGCAACGCTCAAGTGACTTCGTATGAGGGCGGAAGCGTGTCGTACTCGGTGGGCGAGGAGACGCACTCGGTTCCTTTTGATGACGTCGTGATTGCAGACAATGTCGAAGCATCAGCGCCGCTGGCAGATGAACTTCGTGGCACCGGGTGGAAAGTCGATGTCATCGGTGACGCGCACGATGTCGGATACATCGAAGGTGCCATCCACACCGCCGCCAATCTCGCTCGCTCACTGTAGGAAGTCTCATGGCCACTTTTGCCGACCACATCCGTGCACACGTCGAAGATGACAATCTTGCCGTCGTCCTGAACGACGACAAGTGGACCTACCGTGAGTGGACCCGTTGCATCGCGGAACGTGCGGCACTGTTTGAATCGATGCGTCGGCCCGGACCAGCACATATCGGAGTGCTCATGGACAACCATCCTGAGTTCACGATGTGGATCGGTGTCGCAGCTCTCACCGGAGCAACAGTCGTCGGGCTCAATTCGACTCGTCGTGGTGCGGAATTGCAGCGTGACGTGACGTTCACAGATTGCCAGCTCGTTGTCACACATGGCGGCAACGCAGAGTTGCTCGAAGGTCTTGATCTCGGACCGGCCAACGGACGAGTTCTCGTCGTCGACACTCCTGAGTACGCGCAACGCCTCGCTCCACACGCGGGTGCACCTCTGCCGTCTGCTGCAGTCGACGAAAAGACCAACTTGATGTTCGTCTTCACGTCCGGAAGCACCGGAGCGCCGAAAGCCGTCATCGTGTCGCACGGCCGTCTCGACATGGTCGCGACGTCCCTCATCGGCATCACCAACATGACCGCCGATGACGTGACGTACATGGCGATGCCGCTCTTTCACTCGAATGCCCTCATGACGGCTTGGGCACCGACTGTCAAGGCCGGAGCGACTCTCGCACTTCGCGAGAAGTTCAGTGCGTCGCAGTTCATTCCTGACGTCGTCAAGTACGGCGCCACGTACTTCAATTACGTGGGCCGTCCTCTCGCATACGTGTTGGCAACACCACCGAGTGATCTCGACCGGAGACACAAGCTGCGTATCGGTTTCGGCAATGAAGGTGGTGAACAAGACATCGCAGGGTTCAGAGAACGATTCGGTGTCCCGCTCGTCGACGGTTACGGACAATCAGAGACCGGCGCATCGATCAATCGAGTTCCCGGCATGCCACCTGGTGCTCTTGGTCGAGCAACCTCACCAGATGTGAAGGTGCTGAACCCAGACACTGGAGAGGAGTGTCCACCGGCACAATTCGATGCTGACGGGAAATTGTTGAATGCAGCGGAAGCGACCGGCGAGATCGTCAATCTCGGGTACAACACGTTCGAGGGTTACTACAACAATGCGGAGGCCAACGCTGAACGAAGCAGAAATGGTGCGTACTGGACCGGCGACCTCGCGTATCGCGACGTCGATGGCTTCTTCTACTTTGCGGGTCGCAATGCGGACTGGATACGAGTTGACGGAGAGAATTTTGCTGCAGCACCCATCGATCGCATCGTGGCTCGGTATCCCGGCATCGTTCTGTCGGCTGCGTATGGTGTACCTGACCCCGAGATCGGTGACAGGGTGATGGTCGCTCTCCAGTTTGAAGAGGGGCATCGATTTGACATCGAGGATTTCGTCGGGTTCTTGACGTCGCAGTCGGACATGGGGACGAAGTGGATGCCAACTTTCATCCGAGTGATGGATCAGCTGCCGCTCACTCAGACAACGAAGGTGCTTAAACGTCAGTTGGTGCTCGAACGGTGGCACAGTTGCGAGACCGACGAGAGTGACGTGTGGTGGCAGCCCACGAAGGGCTCGTCGTATCTGAAGATGACCGCCACCCACGCTGCGCAGCTGCGAGAGAAGTTCGTTGCGGCTGGTCGTGGCGACATTCTCAATCACTAGTCTGCGGAGATGAGGTTTGCGGCATGAGGTTCTGTGTTCCGTTTCCGATGTTCCCTGCAGACCATGTGAAGGCACTTGCACCTGTCGCCGAAGAAGCAGGATTCCATTTCATCGCAGTTCCGGACTCGGTCTTTTTTCCAGAGACCGTCTCGGCTGGGTATCCGTACAGCAGTGACGGCTCACGTTTCTGGGCGGCCGACACACCGTTTGTCGACCCGACAGTGTCGATGGCGTGGATGGCTGCTCGCACGTCGAGTGTCCGATTCGTCACGAACGTGTTGAAGACCCCGCTGCGTGATCCGCTGCTGCTCGCAAAGCAGATCGCGTCACTGGCTGTGATGGCTGAAGACCGTGTCGAAATCGGCGTGGGACTCTCTTGGATTCCGGAGGAGTTCACCTGGACCGGCACAAACATGCGCACCCGTGGAGCGCGCCTCGACGAGCAGATCGACATCCTGCGTCTCGTGTGTTCAGGAAATGGACCGGAGTTCATCGAACACCACGGCAAGCATTACGACTTCGGGCGACTCATGATCAGTCCCTCTCCGACCACGCCCATCAAGGTTCATGTTGGCGGACACAGCGAACCTGCGCTCGAACGAGCAGCGCGCGTGGGCGACGGTTGGATATCGGTGCAGGCGACCAGCCAGGAAATTATCGACATCGCCGAGCGCCTCGCTCAATTGAGGGCAAAGCATGGTCGCTCCGGTGAGTTCTCGGCATTCGTGTTGCCAATCGATGCCGTCGGGCCGGACGCATATCGCCGCCTCGCCGACACGATCGAGGGACATGGCATGGAGCCAGTATTCATGGCCGTACCTTGGTATTACAGCGGCAAAGACCCGAACGACCTCAATGTGCGACGAGAGTCGCTGATGTCGTTTGGCGAGACTGTCATCTCAAAGATCTGAAGATCGCACGGCAGAAACACAACGAGAGAGGGAAGAACGAATGTCGACAATGTGTGTCACGGGTGCCGCGAACGGCATTGGAAGAGCCACCAAGGAACTGCTCGAGTCTCGTGGACACACGGTTATCGGGGTCGACCTAAAGGGAACCGACATCTCTGCCGATTTGTCGGCCATGGACGGTCGGCACGCTGCCATTGACAGTGTGTTGACAGCGTGTGGCGGACGACTCGACGGACTGGCGCAGTGTGCTGGTGTCAACGGTATGGGTGGCATCGACGTGACAGTGAAAGTCAATTTCTTCGGTGTCATGGCACTTGCCGACGGTCTGCGTGAAGCACTGAGCAAAGGTACGAACCCGGCAATGGTTCTGGTGTCGTCGAACTCCACCACTATGACTCCGGGATTGCCCGTTGAAGACGGACTGTTTTATCTGTCTCACACCGAACAGGAGTGCATCGAACATTTCGAAGGTAGGGGTTGGATGACCTATCCAGCTGGGAAACTCGCCGTTGCATACTGGGTGCGCATGAATGCCGTGAAGCCAGAGTGGCTCGGTGCCGGAATTCGTGTGAACGGCATCGCGCCAGGAATCGTCGACACGCAGATGACTCAGCAGGCTGCCACCAACGAACTCACGAAGGCTGCATTCGAGCAGATCCCGATTCCCATCAAGCGGTGGGGCAAGCCCGAGGAGATGGCCGAACCCATCGCGTTCTTGTTGTCACCTGCTGCGAGTTACATCGTGGGGCAAACGATTTTTGCAGACGGCGGAATTGATGCGTTGCTACAGCCCACCGCCCATCCGCATCCACTTCCACCAATGAACTAGGAGCATCAGTGTCGTTGCGCGAATCTGATCCCGTCGCATGGCTCGTTGCCCATGAAGACATTCGACAGCTGGCAAGTCGCTACGCCGTGTACATGGACATGCGTGATCTCGACAAGGTGGTCGAGCTGTTCGTGCCCGACGTGAAGATCGGCAAGTCGCTACAAGGTCGACAGGCACTGAGGGACAACATGAACGGCATGCTGCGTGACCTGAAGCGGAGCATCTTGCAGGTGACGAACCACGTCATCGACGTGATTGACGAATCAACTGCGACAGGGATCGTGAGTTGTCGAGGTGAGATCGAACCTGTCGACTCGCCCGGAAAATGGGTCGTGCAGCAGATTCAATATCATGACCAATACGCCAAAGTCGACGGACACTGGTTGTTCGTGCGGCGTCGTCACATGTTGTGGTACGGCGCCGACATGTTGCAACGACCGATCGACCTTCCGGACGCGAACTGGCCATCCAACCACTCGGGCAAGGGTGAGCTTCCCGAGTGGTTCGACACGTGGCGTCAATGGCAATCGTGATGAAGTGCGCGGTGCTCGCTTACTGAGCCGCCCACGCTGCTTCAAACTCAGCCTCGAGGTCGCGTTGTTCGCGACCACTCACGTCGATCATCGCGCGGTGGATGACGTTGGTATACCGGAACTCTCCGAGATAGCTCGTGGTCGCCGGAGTGCAGTCGTCGTAGCCACAGCAAATTCCTTCGCCGGCTAGCGAGAACCTCACCGGCAAACTGCGCTCCATGTGCACAGTCGCAAGCGACTTGCCGTCGATGAGGATTGAGATATCGGACGGTCCGGCAACACGAGGGTTAGCGCGAGCAGCCGCGGCGACCTGCGGATCGGTCTCGGTGAGACGGATCTCAGCAGTGACGACATGACGGCCTTTTGGCATCGGTGCCCTGACCGTGTGTTCGTCCACGCCGAGATAGTTGTACGTGAAGCAGGCGTGACCGTCCTGCACGTACAGCGAGAATCCGGCAAATCGCCCTCCTGCTGCAATCAACACTCCTTCGTCGTTGTCGTTACACGTGACGTCGGCAACAAGTCGCGTGTTTCGGCGGTGGAGAAACGGCGCGTTGGCTTCGGGCAATGGCGCCGCCCCTTGCCGTAGGTGCACGGTGTCGCCGATGGGTCCAGGTGGGCGCTTCGTCGCTACGGAGCGGCGAGCTTGCAGTGGCAGTGCACCGTATTTCCATGCTTCGTCCCACCACAGTTGTTTCATCATCTCGAGTCGGGCTGGTTCTGTTGCGGCAAGGTCATTGGTCTCTGCTGGGTCGATGGCGACGTTGTAGAGCTCCCACACATCCTGCGAATAAGGCGCATCCGGATCATCGGTCTCGACATACTTCAATTGCGGATGGAATGTGACTGCTTTCCATCCCTCGTGGTAAACCGCCCGACACGCGAACTGCTCGTAGTACTGCGTGCTGCGTCCCGGATGGTCGGCGATATCGAAAGTTGGGATGATGCTTGCACCAGCCAGGGGATCTTGGGTGATGCCATTGACACTTGAGGGCAGTTCGACTCCGGCAGCAGCCAGCACGGTTGCACCGAGGTCGACGGCATGCACGTAGCCGTGACGCAGCTGACCAGCACCTGCAGCTATGCGTGCGGGCCAGGACACCAGCAGTGGATCTCCAACGCCGCCCTCGTGGGTCTCGCGCTTCCACCGCTTGAATGGGGTGTTCCCAGCCATAGCCCAACCCCATGCATAGTGGGCATGGCTGTCTGGTCCGCCCAACTCGTCGATCAACTCGAACGTGCGAGCCTTGTCGTGAGGAAGTCCGTTGAAAACAAAGTTCTCATTGAAGGTGCCGTGAACACCTCCTTCTGATGATGCTCCGTTGTCGCTGCTCACCATGATGAGCGTGTTGTCGAACTCGCCAGTGCTCTTCAAGAATTCGACAACCCTGCCGATTTGATGGTCGGTGTGGGTCAACATTCCGGAGTACACCTCCATCATGCGTGCATACACACGGCGGTCTTCCGGCGGGCATGAGTCCCAAGCTGGCACCCAAACGGGGCGCTCGTTGAGCAATGTCGAGGGGGGCATGACGCCGAGTTCTTTCTGACGTGCGAGAACGCGCTCGCGATATGCATCCCAACCGTCGTCGAATTCGCCCTTGTATGCGTCGATGTATTCACGCGGCGCTTGATGAGGAGAGTGGCATGCGCCGAAAGCCATGTACATGAAGAACGGCTTCACCGGCTCGCCGACTCGCATGTCATTGATCATGCCGATCGCCTTGTCGACCATGTCCTCTGAGAAGTGGTATCCCTCGCGATGTTCGACAGAGTGAAGGAGAGTGTTGTCCATCACTAGGTCTGGCGCGTACTGGTTCGTCTCGGCGCCGATGAATCCGAAGTATCGCTCGAAACCCTGACCGAGGGGCCACCGATCGCGTGGTGCGCCGGCGTGCAACTCGTCAGCAGGCGCGAGGTGCCACTTACCCATGGCGAACGTGGAGTAGCCGCTCTGTCGCAACACTTCGCTTACGAATGCGCAGCTCTTCGGAATGCGTGCATGGAAACCGGGGAAGCCCATGGCCAAGTCGGCGATGCCACCCATGCCGCAGGTGTGATGGTTGCGTCCAGTGAGTAGGCACGCCCGCGTGGGTGAGCACATTGCGGTCGTGTGATAGCGCGTGTACTGCAGGCCGCTTTTTGCCAGAGCATCGAGGTTAGGCGTGTCCATCGGGCTTCCAAAACAGCCGAAGTGTCCGTAACCGACGTCATCAAGAACAATCATGAGGATGTTCGGTGCTTTCGCTGCTGCCCTAGGTGGTATCGGCCATGCCGGAACGCTGTCTGCGAGTGTCTCGCCTACTTTGCCGATGAAAGGGGAGCCTTCAGGGTAAGTGAGTAATTGATCCATGTTGCCTCCCATGAATGTGCTGATTGTCAGAACTGTCGAGTCAGAGTTGTCTGCTCATCGCGGACCACCTGCGAGAATCGACGGATCGCGTCGCAACTCGCGCCGCGCCATGGCCTCCCAGAAGCCGATGAATCCGTCCCCATCGCTCTGACGGAAACGATCTTGCACCGCGGCCGCGAGAGGTGTCCCGCCGCCTATGGCTTCGACATACCACGCGTGCTGGCACCGCTGTTCGAGCGCGACGGCTCGTTGGTGCACCGCGCGGATGCTCTTGCCCGTCACGAACACACCATGATTGGCGAGAAGAGCCATGTCGGCATTTCCCATCGCTGTGGCTGCTGCCATCGCGGAGTCCATGTCGTTCACCGCTGACTTGTATTCATCGACGAGGGTCAATGTCCCGCCACCGAGTGCGCTTGATTGGTCATATGGTGGCGGCACGCGACCAGCGTTGGCGAATGTCGTCCCGTACAACGGATGATTGTGCATGGCGACAATGACGTCGTCACGCAGTCGATGCAATGCGACGTGTAACGGAATTCCGAGTGGAACGTCCCATTTTCCCGAGATTTTGTTTCCATCTTTGTCCATCACCAACACGTCGTCGGGTCCGAACTCATCCCACACCAACGGCCAGGGATTCACCAGGTACGTGCCATCGGATTGTTTGTATGTGATGTGGCCCGCCAAGTGGTCGTCGTAGCCCTCGCGCATCAGTGTTCGGGCGAGTAGCACCACCGATTGACGCGGACCGAGCTCGGGTAGCAGGCGAGTAGGAGAGAAAGTGACCATCAGCTGATCATCACTCAACGACAGGTAGCACTTCGGGGGGAAGTGGGTGTCGGTAGAGACGCGAGGCGTTCTCGCTGCAGAATTTGCGCAGCACTCGTGCCGGTAGATGACCCCAAGCCTTCTTCAACTCTTCTTGTGTGTCGGGCCATGTGCTGTCGCCGTGTGGGTAGTCGACCTCGACCATGATGTGGTCCTCTCCGATAACGTCGTACAAGTCGATCGTGCTCGGGTCGTCGATGGTGCAGAAGTAGAAATTGCGTCGCAGGATTTCTGCGGGGCGAAGGTCCCAACCACGGCCGTAGCCGCTGCGGTCAACGACATTTTCGAGACGGTCGAGCAACATCGGCACCCATCCGATACCACCTTCGCTCATCGCGATTTTCAGCGTCGGATATCTGTATCCGTAACCACTCCACAACCACTCGGCACACGCGTTCAGCGACAACTGGCCGAACATCGTGGCGCCGAGTTGCAGAGCCGGCGCAGCCTCGGGAAGCGGGTACATGCCGCTGGAGCCGACGTGCAACGAGATGACGGTGTCAGTCTCGACGCAGGCTTCGATCACAGGATCCCACCAACCGGTGAAGATCGACGGGAGACCGACGTTGTGTGGACGCTCGGGCAATGTGACTGTGGTGAAACCGCGAGCCGCGTTGCGCCGAATTTCTTCAGCGGCCAGATTCGCGTCGGCGAGGTACGTGATTCCACAGCGGATGATTCGTTCTGGGTACGGTGCCCACCACTCTTCGTGCATCCAGTCGTTCCAGGCTCGCGTCACGGCGAGGCCTAGGTCCGGATTGGCGCATGCACTGAACACGCGACCGGCGAATCCGGCGATCTGGGATGGGAAATTGAGTGATGCCCAGCAACCGATGACGTCCATGTCTTTGACGCGTTCATGAATGTCCCAACATCCACGACGCATGTCTTCGAATCGTGTCGGCTCGAGTGAACGCGCTTCGGGTCGACGACCTGCGACGGCATTCATGCCTACCTGCGAAAAGGTCTGCCCATCGAAGCGCCACACTTGATGGCCATGTTCGTTCACAACGAGAGCCGGGGCTTCTGCTTGGAGGTGTTTGGGTAGACGTCCGTCAAACATGTCAGGAGGTTCGACCAAGTGGTCGTCGACAGAGATGAGGGTGTAGTGCACTGGGCGTGCTACCGGGTCCGGTAGCAGCATGTCTGAGTTCGTGTCGCCGATGACGTAGGTCATGAGATTGCTCCCGCTGGTAGGAAACTGACTCGTCCATTGTCCACGAACTGACGGTGAAGCGCATCTTTCAGCTCTGAAGTGAATGGCTCAAGTGGCGCACCGGGGACGGTGCGCCAGTAGATGGGGTCGTTGACCAACCATGATTCGACTCGCAGAGGCTGTTTGTTGACCTTATTGTTCGCCGTCAGCGGTGTGTGCGAGGCCACCCGCACGAACCGAGGCGCCCACTTCGTGCCGAGATCCTTCTGTTCGGTGAGAAACGTATCGAATGCAGCCGCATCGAATGAGATGCCCGGCGCCATCTCGAGTGACGCCATCACTTGGTCGCCA
>SXWG01000048.1 GCA_005789925.1 Actinomycetota bacterium
AAATTGACACGACGAACGTTCTCTTCATCTGTGGCGGTGCCTTCGCAGGGCTCGACCAGATCATTGAGTCACGCATCGGTCACAAGGGTGTCGGCTTCCATGCGACCGTCAAGTCGAAGGTCGAAAAAGACCCCGGTGAGCTGTTTGCACAAGTCATGCCGGAAGATCTCTTGAAGTTCGGAATGATTCCCGAGTTCGTCGGGCGTCTGCCGATGATCGGCGCGGTGCACAGCCTCTCGAAGGAAGCTCTCGTGCAAATCCTCACTGAGCCGACGAATGCACTGGTCAAGCAGTACCAGAAAATCTTTGAATTCGAAGATGTCGAATTAGAAATCACAGTGGACGCACTCGAAGCCATCGCCGACCTCGCGCTGAAGCGTCAGACCGGTGCGCGCGGTCTTCGCTCGATTCTCGAGGAAGTTCTGCTTGACATGATGTATGACGTGCCGGGTCGTACCGATATCGCAAAGGTCGTCGTCGATGTCGACTCGGTTGTCGACAAGGCGGCTCCGAAGCTCGTTCCACGTGGTCCGAGTCGTGTGTCGCGGCCACGTCGCGCGGCTTCCTGACCCTGTTCTTCTCATCGTGAACTTCGCTGCGGCGCTGTCTTACCTCGACGAACACGCCTCGTACGAAAAGACGGGGCGTATCGATACGCCCTCGCTCGATGTCATCACGCGTCTTCTTGAGGCTCTCGGAGATCCGCATCGCGCGTTCAAGGTCATCCACGTCACGGGTACGAATGGTAAAGGTTCCACGACCGCGATCATCTCGAGACTGCTCGTGGCGCACGGGCTGCGCGTCGGTACGTATTCGAGCCCCCATCTTGAATCGGTCCGCGAGCGCATCCAAGTGGACGGTGAATCAATCGGGGAGGAGACCTTCGCCGGAGTCGTCGCCGACATCGCGCGAGTCGAGTCCATCATCGGGCGTAGGCCCAGTTACTTCGAGATTTTGACTGCCGGGGCCTTTATTCATTTTGCGAATGAGGCAGTCGATGTCGCCGTCGTGGAAGTGGGCATGCTCGGTCGTTGGGATGCAACAAACGTCGTGTCACCCGAGGTCGCAGTGATCACGAACATCGCCCTTGACCACACTGAATTCGCCGGTCCTGCACTCGAGGATATTGCCCGTGAGAAAGCCGGCATCATCAAAGCAGAGGGGTCGGCAGTCATCGGCGAGACCCGGCCCGAGTTGGTGGACATCTTTCGTGACGAACCGCACGATCGATTCGTGCTTCGTGGTGAGGAGTTCGAGGTGCGAGACAATTTTCTTGCAGTGGGAGGCCGGCAACTCACCGTCACCACGAGACGCGCGGCATATGACGACGTGTTCTTGCCCCTGCACGGACAACATCAGGGTGATAATGCTGCAATCGCCATAGCTGCAGTCGAAGAGTTTTTCGATGCCGCCTTGCCTATCGAGGTCGTGCAAGAGGCGTTCTCATCAGTGGTGGTGCCGGGTCGATTCGAGATTGTCTCTCATCAACCGCTCGTGATTCTCGATGGCGCGCACAACCCCGCAGGATCCGACGTGTGTGCATCAGTGTTCATGAACGACTTTCAGCCCGAAGGTCGCCGCATTCTGGTCGTCGGGTCGTTGCGTCCACGTGACATCGACGATGTGCTATCCGCTTTTCGCGCCGATGAATTCGACGTCGTCATCACGTGTACGGCACCGTCACCTCGTGCATGTGAGTCACGCGTAATTGCCGCCGCGGCCACTGCCATGGGATGCGACGACGTCATTGTGTGCGACACGGTGGAGGAGGCGGGCACTCGGGCGCTGCGTGACGCCACGGCGGAAGACGCCATTCTCGTCACCGGCTCTCTGTACGTCGTCGGTTCGGCGCGGCCACATTTTCGTCGTGTTCTTCCCTGACGCGACCCGCTGAGACGTCGTCCCGTCGGCAGTCACCGACCTCGCGAAAGTGCGTGTAATCGGGTGTTTGTTGACGGGCTGTCGGAAGACCAGACGTGACCAATAGCCTGAAGGAATGTCCACGAAAACCCTTGTACTCCTGAAACCCGATGCTGTCGAACGAGGACTGGTGGGTGAGATCATTGGCCGCCTCGAGCGTAAAGGTCTGAGAATTGCCGCGATGGAATTGCGCACTCTCGATGCCGACACACTCGGTCGTCACTACGAAGAGCACAAGGGTAAGGGTTTCTATGCCGACCTCGTGTCCTTCATGTCACGTGGGCCCGTCGTCAGTCTGGCCGTCGAGGGTCCCGACGACACCTGGGAAATCGTTCGTTCGATGATGGGTGCCACAAACCCGCGCGCGGCAGCGCCCGGCACCATTCGCGGCGATCTCGGAACGTTGTTCACCGAGAACCTCATTCACGGCAGTGACTCAGCTGAGTCAGCTGCGCGTGAGTTGTCGATCTTCTTTCCGATACTGAAGTAACTCGACGTCGCTCGTCACCACCTCGGCACATGGCACGCAATAGTCCGCTCTCGATTGGTCGCGACATCGCGATTGACTTAGGTACAGCGAACACGCTGGTCTACGTGCGCGGACAAGGGATCGTTCTCAATGAACCATCTGTCGTTGCTATAGACGTCAAAGACGGACGTCCAGTTGCCGTCGGATACGAAGCCAAGCGCATGCTCGGTCGCACGCCAGCGAACATCCGTGCCGTTCGTCCTCTGAAAGATGGCGTGATCGCTGACTTCGATGTGTGCGAAAAGATGTTGAGGTACTTCATCCAACGAATCTCCAGCAGTCGATGGAGCAAGCCCCGTATGGTCATCTGTGTTCCATCGGGCATCACTGGTGTCGAACAACGCGCAGTGCAAGACGCCGCAGAATATGCCGGTGCGCGGAAGCCCGTGTTCATCATCGAAGAGCCGATGGCAGCGGCGATCGGGGCGGACCTGCCCGTGCACGAGCCGAGTGGCAACATGATCGTGGACATCGGAGGTGGAACCACCGAAGTGGCTGTCATATCTCTGGGTGGAATCGTCGTGTCTGAGAGCGTTCGCGTCGCTGGCGACGAATTGGACGACGCCATCTCGCAATTTGTGAAGATGCAGTTCGGCCTCGACATCGGTGAGAACACCGCCGAAGAGATCAAGATCCAGATGGCATCGGCGTGGCCAGTGGAGCAAGAGCTCACAGCCGACGTCGGGGGGCGCGACACCGTCACCGGATTGCCGAAAACCATTGAATTGACTAGTGCTCAGGTGCGTGAAGCCATCGCTGAGCCGGTTGCTGCCATCATTGATGCCGTGAAGGCCACGCTTGACCGTACGCCTCCTGAATTGGCTGCCGACATCATGGATCGAGGCATCTATCTCTCTGGTGGTGGTGCACTGTTGACCGGTCTGCCACAACGTGTCACGCACGAGACCGGTATGCCCTGCTACACCGCTCCTGACCCGTTGTATTCGGTGGTCATCGGTTCTGGTCGGGCACTCGAGAACATCGAGGCGATGCGCGGAATGATGTCGTCGCCGCAGACCGAACTGTGATCGAGGGCAGTGGGTAGCTCTTTCACAAGACGCCGCGTCATCGCCCTCTTGGTGCTGACATCAGTTCTGTTGGTGACCCTCGATATGCGCGGGTCGTCGTCAGTGTCGTTTGTCCGACGAAGTTTCGGAACCATCTTCCGGCCAGTCGAAGGTGTCGTCCGAGTCGTCACCGAGCCTGCCGGCAACGTGTGGCATGGCATCACTGACTACAACGACCTCGTGGACGAGAACAGGCGACTACGCGACTTGGTCGGACGACAAGAGGGTGCGGCAATCGCGAATATCGCGACGGTACGAGAGGCACAGGAACTACTTGCGTTGAATGGTCTGCCGACCCTGGCCGGTATCGATTCGTGTACCACCCAGGTGGTGGGAGAGTCGCCGTCGAACTTCTCACAGACAGTCGAGATCAACCGTGGACGCAACTGCGGCATCCGCGTGGGTATGCCGGTTCTGAACGCCGCGGGTCTCATCGGCAAAGTGACAGAAGTATTCAATGATCGTGCCGTGGTCATGCTCATCACTGACCCTGCGTATTCACTGTCGGTGAAGATCGTCAATCAACCCGTCACCGCCACGACTGTGCCGTCTGAGACAGAGATTCTCGTCGGAGATTCGACGACCACGACGTCTTCAACGACGACAACGTCGACCACGACCACTACGACGACGACTCTTCCTGCAATCCCCGGTTTTGTGCCAGGGTCCACGGTGCCTGTTCAGTCGACCGCCGCCATCCCCACGATTCCCGGTGACACCACGCCAGGACAGGGCAACGAGACACAAGTGACCGTCCCACCGGGGGCTGACCTGCCACTGAGAGAGACCGGTGCACTCGAAGGACGAGGACTTGGGAAAACCCCGATTGTGCGCTTCATCGAATTCCAGCCTCGTTTTGGGCAGATTGCGGTCGGGTCTCCGATCATCTCTGCAGGTGGCGCAACGTCGCTTGCGCCACCAGACATCGTCATCGGAGTGGTGTCGCGAGTGGTCACCAGGCAAGGGTCGCTCGGGCCGATTCTCGAAGTTGACCTTGCCGCGTCGCTTCAGTCGCTGAACTTCGTACGTGTGCTGTTGTATCGCCCAGCGACGGAGAGGCAATCACCATGATGCGGCTCGTCGCCTTGGTCGAGCGGCCGATGTTCCGTTTGTTTTTGGTCGGGCTCGTCGCGCTTGGACTACAGACAACAGTGTTGAACGACTTGCGTCCATTCGGTGTCATTCTCCAGATCATGTTGGTACTTGCAGCGAGCAGCGGACTCGCTCGCGGAAGTGAAGTCGGAGCAATCGCCGGATTTCTCGTCGGGTTCATGTACGACCTGGTCTTGACGACGCCGCTTGGTATCGGTGCGACGGTGTTTGCAATCGCCGGTTATCTCGCCGGTTTCGCGAACAGTTTCGTTCACGAGCCGACATGGTGGTCGCGAATGTTGCTCGGCGGAGTCGCCAGCGCCGTTGGAACACTGCTCATGCCGCTTGCACTTGCCATGGTGGGTATCGAGGGTGCGCTCACCACTCGTGTCGTCGTCATCGTCGGGGTTGTCGCGGTCAGCAACGCAGTCCTTTGCGTGCCTTTCGAAAAACTGTGTCGGTGGATCTTGAAAGATCCGGAAGTGGTTCCTATCTGACATGCCGAACAACCCGCCAAAACGCTCGCGATTGGCAATTCTCGGAACGGTCGCGCTCGTGCTCATGTCAGTGCTCACTGTGCGTGTGTGGTTCCTGCAGACCGTCAATGCTGAGGGTCTGCAAGAACGGGTGCGCGAGGTGCGCACGCGAACGGTGAAGATCACTCCGGAGCGAGGCCGCATCTTCGACATCAAGGGACGCATTATCGCAACGAACGAGAGAATCCTCACGATCACACTTGATCGTCGTGTCGTTCAACGTGATCTCGCACGACAACAGATGTGGGATCGGCTCTACGGCGTCTTGGGAACCACCATTCAAGAACTGGAGGATCGATTCCAGAGCAAGCGGTATGACCAGTTGCAACCCGTGCCGCTCAAAGAGGACGTTTCAGAAGATCTCGTCATGTTCCTTCGCGAGCGAGCCGAGGACTACCCGGGTATCGACGTGCGTGAAGACTGGCGTCGCGAGTACCCGTATGCACCTGTAGCGAGCCACGTGGTTGGGTTCCTCGGTGCCATCAAAGAGGGCGAGTTAGAGATGTATCGGAATCTCGGCTACGACCCCGATGCGCGCGTCGGTCAAGTCGGT
>SXWG01000049.1 GCA_005789925.1 Actinomycetota bacterium
CCTTTTTCCCACCGCATCGCTTCAAGTGGTTGGTGATTGTGCTGTTAGGCCTCAGTGCACTCAGCTCGTTCTACGGAGCGTTCTCATGATCTCGTGCGACCTTCAGGGGACTCAGGAATTGGCGCCTCCGAACCAACTCATCCATGCTTCGCGAGATGGTGGTTTGTACACGTAGTTGACTTGCCGCACTTCTTCGATTGAGGCAGACGGCACCGCCGAGTACCGGTGACCAGGCATAACGATGGTGTCGGCTGGGAGTGAAGCAAGCCGTTGGAGACTCTCGTACATGTCCGAGACGTCGCTGCCGGGCAAGTCGGTGCGGCCACATCCCTCAAGAAAGAGAGTGTCGCCCGAGACGAGGCAATTACCGGCCAAGAAACATTGGCTACCTGGGGTGTGCCCCGGAGTGTGCAGGAGCGTGATGTCGAGGTCGCCGACCGTGACGACATCTCCACTCGAGTGGACCACAAGATCCTCGTCACCGAGCCCGGTTGTGCGCATGACCCATGGGGCTTCTTCGGCTTGGATGTGTACCGGAATCGAGCACTGCGTGAGAAGCGAGCTAATACCCTCGATGGTGTGACCCATCATCGAACCACCGACATGGTCCGGGTGATAGTGGGTCGCGAGGACACCCGTCAGTGTCATGTCATCCTCGGCGACGATGCGCAGGATGTCGCCGACTGCGTAGGCCGGGTCCACCACGACACATTCGCGTGTGTGACGATCGCCGATGAGATAAATGAAGTTGACCATCTGGTGGGCTAGCGGATCGGTGGTGGCAAAATCCCGTCCACTCAGTAGTTGGCGGAAATACAGTTGGTCGTCGGTCGAAGAGTTGCTCACGGGTGCAGAATAGAGGACGTGACGATGGAACGTTTGAGACAAGGAGACAGAGTGCTCGTTGGCGACACTCTTTTGACTGTCGATGCGGACTTGGCGTCCGAGCTTGAACCAGGTGACGTCGTCCTCGGCGTCGCCGAAACTGCACAACTGTTACGCATTCCGTCTCGTACGCGGTCGCTGGTGACAGATCTCCTGGAGCGTTCACAGGTCGCTTTCGGCGAGTTGGCGCAGGTCGACGATCTTGCTATCACGACATTTTTCGACCGCGCAGCCAGGTTGCTCGCAGATGATGACGTGATCGGACCATTGATGGAAGCCAATGATGACGACGTCGAACGAGCGCGAACGAAAGGGCGTTCGACGACGCGCCTTGTGTTGGACGAAAAGATGCGTAGGGCAATGGTCGAGGCGTTGCGGATGTGGCGTGATTATCCCGTCGGTCGATCATTTCGCGAGTCAAGCATCGAACGAGATGGATTCGTGATCGAATCGTGGCGTGCTCCACTCGGACCAGTGGGCTTCGTCTTCGAAGGTCGACCTAACGTTTTCGCCGATGCAACAGGTGTGTTGCGAGGAGGCAATACCGTCGTCTTTCGGATTGGTAGTGATGCTCTCGGCACCGCACGCTCCTTGATGGAGTATGTAATACGACCGGCCATTGAGGCTGCGGGCCTGCCAACTGATTCCGTGTTGCTCGTGGACGCAGCAGAGCACGCTGCGGGTTGGGCGATGTTTGCAGATGGTCGACTCGCTTTGGCTGTCGCTCGCGGAAGCGGTGAGTCGGTTCGTCTGCTTGGCGCGATAGCCCGTCAGAGCGGTGTCAACGTGAGTCTTCACGGCACTGGCGGGGCCTGGTTGGTTGTGGGTGAGAAGCCCGATCATGAGCGACTGGCGAAAGTAATCCTCAATTCCCTGGACAGGAAGGTGTGCAACACGATCAATTGCATTTTGGTTCCAGATGATTGCGACGAAGAGACGCTGAAGGTCGTCGTGCGCGCAGTGGAGACCGCTGCAGCACAGCGAGGGGTCAGACCGCGATTTCATTGCACCCCGGCACCGTTTAGCTACGTCGAAGCCTTAGTGTCCGAACCCGAGGTAGTAGTGCATCGTGCGAGTTCGACTGCGGTCGAGCGCAGTGTCACTTTGATCCCCGAACACGCACTCGCCGTTGAACACGAGTGGGAAGAAAACCCCGAGGTATCTATCGCCGTGCACTTCGGAGTCGGGCACGCTGCAGAACTGATTAATCGATGGTCGCCGCATTTCGTCGTGTCAATGATTGGTTCTGCCGAAGAGGAAGACGCCTTGTGGGCGGCCGTCGATGCACCTTTCTTCGGAGACGGAATGACGCGCTGGGTCGATGGTCAATATGCCTTGGGGAAGCCTGAGCTGGGACTCGCCAACTGGGAGTCTGGCCGACTCTTTGCGCGCAGTGGCGTGCTCTCGGGTGATTCGGTCTACACAATTCGCCAGCGGATGCGGCAGACCAGTGCCAACCTGTCACGGTGACGCTGTTAGAAGAATCGGTCGACAACAGTTGAGCGAATTCGCGACGACCGACAACGTCGTTGCTCGGTCTCGTCAATGGAGTCGACGAGTAGGCGCAATGTGTTGACACCCAACCAGCGCAGCGGTTCTGGTTCCCATGTGGGGTTCTCGTGACCGAACCACGGAAGTGTCAAGTCCGCATGTGGTTGACGAGTGATCGCATGTGCAATCATTCGCCCGGTGAGGTGTGCTAGCGACACTCCGTCGCCTGAGTATCCGCCACCGGTGGCAACGCGGCGGTTCTCGTCCACGCGAACGAAGTTTCTCCAGTCGCGCGGAACGCCAAGCGGCCCTCCCCAGCGATGAGTGATGGCGAGGTCCCGTGTCACAGGAAAAAAGTCATGCAATGTCTCGACCAGTGAAGCGTGAACTGAATCGTCGAAGTCGAAGCTGTCGCGGATGCGACTGCCGTAGTGGTACGGAGCTCCTCGTCCGCCGAACGCAATTCGGTTGTCGGCGGTGAGTTGGGCGTACACGACTCCATTGCGAGCATCATGAACTGTTTCGCGTTTCGTCCAGCGAAGATCCTGCACGTTTGCTTCGTTGAGAGGTTCGGTTGCCACCATGAACGAATACAAGGGCAAGAGAGTGCGGCGACTGTCACGAAATCGTGCCGTGTAGCCCTCGGTGGCTCGAACGACCCACTGACAACTTATAGATGTTCGATGATCGTCGTGGAGAATCTCGACATGACCGGTTGTGAAGTGCTCCACTCGAGAGCGTTCGCAGATGACCACGCCTAGTTTCAGGCACGCACGTGCGAGACCATCGACAAGTTTGCGCGGATGAAGCGCTGCGCAATGGGGGGTGAAGAGAGCCCCTTCTGTTGACGAAACGTGAACGTGTTGCGACGACGACAGGTCGCTTAACAGTCGGAGGTCGGAGTCACTCGCGCCGAAGAGGCGCGCCTCACTCAGTTCATGCTCCAGTCGGAGTGCTTGTATACGGTTTCGGGCGACTGTCAGCGTGCCGCCCGAAACGTAATCACACTCAATGGCAAGGCCGGAGAGAACGGTTCGCATATCGTTGAAGTTGTTGAGTGCGCACAGACGCATGTCGACAGCCGTCTGATGCCCGTGCTGACGCGCGATGTCAGTGAGCGTGAATGGCAAGAGTGCACTGCACCAACCACCGTTTCGCCCTGATGCTCCGTGGCCAACACCTTCCGCATCAACCACGACGACATCAAGCGCAGGGTTGAGCCGTTTCAGATAGAGGGCGGTCCAGAGACCGGTGTAGCCCGCACCGATGACGACAACATCAGACCGTCGGGGAACGGGTCGATCGGTTGTCTGAAGAGGGCGCCTGGCAGTTGCCCACAGGGGAGCTGGTTCGGCGGCACGAACGAGTGCCCGAGCAGATTTCATCGAACAAGCTGTCCGAGCAGGGGAACGTTGTCGATCAACCGAACGTCACCGACCCACACTGCAATTGCGAGAACGGAACCTTCATCTGGGACGTCGACGGTTGACAGTGAGTCCCCGTCAACAACGGTCAC
>SXWG01000050.1 GCA_005789925.1 Actinomycetota bacterium
ACGCACGTCGTACGTGTCGGTACCGACAGTTCCCTCGACGGCCGGATACCACACCTCGACTTGTGGCCCTCGCTCGAGAGTCAGTGTGGTGATCCCGACGGGATATGGCCCTCGTTCGAAGTACGCCTCTGCTTCGTTGGTGATTGCAGTGGTCGTGTCGCTGCTCGTGTTCGAATCAGATGATGAACAGCCGATGACGGTGACAGCGAGAAGTGAGATGAGGATCAGGCGAGCACGCATCGTCATAGATTGGCACTTCGCACATGAAGAGTGCGTCACCGGGCCATCCATCGAGGGCGTTTCTTGGGATTCGACCGCTCAAGCGGTACATTCGGGGGCGTGGTCGCAATGCGACTGCTCGGCGACGTGGCGGAATGGCTTACGCAGCGGCCTGCAAAGCCGTTTATCCGAGTTCGATTCTCGGCGTCGCCTCTGTTTTGCGTCGAGTCATTTGACTGTGACGGTGACGTTGACCTTCGACGACACTTGCTTGCCTGCGGACGTGGTCGAAACTGTCACGACAAGGCTGCACTTGCCGGCCTTCAACATTCTCACGGTCGCACCGGCGACAGTGCACACCTTTGTGGACCTCGATGTGGTCGCAACCACCTCATGAAGAAAAAGGGAACACTTTTATGGAATGGAATTTTCAGGCCATGTGTTCGTCAACAGGACTCCCTTCGACGAAGCATCAACATTGCGTAAAGCAACTCGAGTCACTGACTAAGGTTCATCATGCAACCGAGACAAGGCAGGGCATATGTCAAACGCAAGATGGAGACTCTTCAAGGGTTCAATCCCTGTGGCGGTAGTGGTGTTGGTCGCCCGCTACGTCGTCCAAGAACTTCTCGAGGTGAAAGACATCATCACTTTCGGCGAGGTCGGTGCCGTGATAACCGGTGCGACACTCATCATCGGCTTCATGCTTGCCGGAGTCATCGCTGACTACAAAGAAGCAGAGCGACTGCCTGCAGTGGTGGGTAATGCCCTCGGAGGACTTGCCGGCCTTGCGGAGGCGGGCTTGACTGTGAAGGACAAGGACGCCTCGAAGATGCGAGCGCGGGTGCACGCGAACGCGAAGGTCGTGCACGGTTGGTTCGTCGGCAAGGCTACCGATGACGACCTACGTCGCGCCGATGCAGATCTCTCGCAGATGATCATCGACCTGGAACGTGAAGGCGTTGGGGCTCACTATCTCAGCCGGCTCTTGCTTGTTCACGGAGAGTTGAAGGCAACACTCGGACGAATCGCGGTGATCCGTGGGACCTCGTTCATTCAATCGGGCTATGTCCTGATGACATTCCTGGTCGCCATCCTCATGGTGTTGTTGGTTGTGGTCGAGTTTCCGTCGGCCGCGATGTCGTGGATCGCGCCTGCTGCGCTCGGAGTGGCGTATTCCTATTTGTTGCTGCTCGTAAAGGACGTCGATAACCCGTTTGGCCATGCCGAGAATGATGGCAACGGAAGCGGAGCAGATGTCGACATCAGTCCGATCGAGCGAGCCGTCAACTTGTTGGCGAACTGAGCGTCGTCTACAACGACTTCAGGTCGAAGACCGGTAACGGGAAAACCACCTGCTCATTTTCAGGTCGTGCCGCGATAGTGCGTGAATACGAGCCGTAGATGCGTTTGGCGAGCCACCACTTGTCGCCATGTCTCTCCAATCGGTCGTGGTATACGCCAAAGGCGTCCGTCCGCCGTCCATCGCTGACATTCTGTCGCGCCTCTTGCATGTACATGCGGGCGCCGGCCCGAGCCCCGTCGTCGTCAATGCGCACGACGGAGTTCAAGATGACGAACTCAAAGAATGAGAATTGCTCGAGCTGTTCACTGATGAATGCGCCGATTGCGCCAGGGCCGTCAATCGACATGGTTCGATCTCCGAGGTTAAGCGTGAGCGAACAGGTGGGCAACATGATGTTGGCCAGTTCATCCCAAGCCCGCCGAGTGACGATGTCTGCATACGCAGCGTGCACGCGTTGGATGGCGATGAAATCGACCGTCTCGTCTATCGGACTGCGCACCACGATGGTCAGGCCCTTGGTAGGTCGAGCTTGAACACGTCGATCGCGTTGTTTCGAAGAAATTTGGGCCATGTCTCTTGCTTGAACGGCACGTGCCCCATCTCCTCGGCGATGCGATCAAGTGACAGACCCATTGGGTAGTAGCCGGCGTACATGATCTTCGAAGATCCTCTGGTGTTCGCGTAGTCGATGATCGCCTTTGGGTAGTACTTCGGAGCAAATGCCGATGTCATGTAATAAAGACCTGGCCATTTCAACATGAGTTTCACTGCGGTCGCTTCCCACGGCTCCGCACCATGTCGCATGACGATACGCAGCTCGGGGAAGTCGTAACACACCTCGTCGAAGTGGTCGACGTGCTGACATGCCATCGGCACACGCGGTCCGGGCACGCCGGCATTGATGATCATCGGTATGTCGAGATTGATGCATTCGGCGTACAACGGATAATGGCGACGATCGCTGACAGGAACCTGCGGCATGTATCCGGCAGGGAAAGAGGTGACAGCTTTGATGCCCCATTTCGAATGGGCGTCTCGCATTTTTCGCACTGAACCCATGATGTCGTTCGGGTCGATCTCCATGCACGGGATGATGCGGTTGGGGTGCTCTGAGAGCGCGCGTTCTGATTCAGGTGACCCCATGTGCAACATGCCCATCGCGACACTGCACCGGTCCATGTCGGCGATGAGCAGCTTCACCGGGTCGGCTTCGTCGCCGACGTCTTGTGGCACGTCTTTGAACATGTACTGCGCCGGCATTCGCATGTTCTTCGATTCGTCGTCCTTCAGGGCATCGCCCATGAACTTGTAATGGTCCGACGCGTTCTTCTTCGGCAAGCCGATCATGAGGTCGATGACGCCGATGCCAGATGGAAAAGCCATGGCATGAGAGTAGCGACCACGCCGTCGACGGCAGTCCTTGGTGTGCTCTGGCTGGCGTAGCAGCGATTGTTTGCAATTACGATGAACCAGACGCGTCAAGGGGGATCTATGGCTGTCAAGTTCGGAATTCACATCGGTCAACAGAAGGCGACCGTTCAACAGCTTCGTGATCTGTGGACCTACGCCGATCGCGCCGGAGCCGACTGGATCTCATTGTGGGACCATCTTTATGAGGCACCGCCCGAAGGTGGAACTCAGCCCCATTACGAGGCCTTTTCATTGTTGGGTGCTCTTGCTGTCGACACGCAGCGCGCACGATTGGGATGTCTCGTGTTCTGCTCCGCCTATCGCAACATCGGCGTGCTGATGAAAGGCTTCGTGAGCCTCGACCATCTCTCGGGAGGTCGATTTGAGCCCGGCCTTGGAAGCGGTTGGCATGACGGGGAAGCTCGAGCGTATGGTATTCACTTTCCATCACAAGGTGCACGATTCCGCATGCTCGAAGAGCAAATTGAAGTCGTCGACAGGTGGAAGCGCGGGGAGGAACGAGTGAGTTTCTCGGGTGAGTATGTGACGCTGGAAGAAGCCAGCATGCTGCCAGCGCCGATGGGGAAACTTCCGCTGTGGATCGGTGGTGTGGGTCCGAACAAGACCCTTCGCATGGCGGGTCAATAC
>SXWG01000051.1 GCA_005789925.1 Actinomycetota bacterium
CAACCTCGTCGACACTCCTGGACACGCCGACTTCGGCGGTGAAGTCGAACGAGCTCTCGCATTGGTAGACGGCATCGTCTTGTTGGTCGATGCTGCCGAAGGTCCACTTCCACAGACGCGATATGTGTTGTCTAAGGCGCTTGGAATGAATCTTCCGGTGGTGCTCGTCCTCAACAAGGTTGACAGGTCTGATGCACGACCCGAAGAGGTGTTGTTGGAGGTGGAACAACTGTTTCTCGACGTCGCACGAAGTGACAGCCAACTGGGGTTTCCGGTTGTCTCAGCGATTGCACGCGACGGCTGCGCCGTCAAAGGCATCGGCATGCCTGAGCTAGCGGACGGTCTCGATGCATTGCTTCAAGCCATCGTCGACACAATTCCGGCCCCTGATGTGGCACCTGATGAACCGTTGAAGGCGATTGTGACAAACCTCGATGCGAGTGATTACTTGGGTCGTCTCGCGATTGGTCGAGTTCAATCGGGCGTATTGCGCAAGGGCGAGAATGTCGTTTTATGGGGCAAACAGACCGGCCCAGACGCACCGCCGCAGCGTCGCAAGATCAGTTCGTTGTCAGTGTTCAGGGGAATCGGTCGGGAGGAAGTGACTGAGATCGGCACAGGAGACCTCTTCGTGCTGGCCGGAATCGACGATGTCGAAGTCGGAGACACCATCTCTCACCCCGATGTCACCGAGGCGTTGCCTCGTTTGGAAGTCGATGAACCAGTACTGCGCATGAGCTTCGGTGTGAACACCTCACCGTTCGCGGGCAAGGAGGGGCGATTCGTGACGTCTCGTCACATTCGAGATCGGTTGCGTAAAGAAGTCCTCGGCAATGTCTCGATCAAAGTGTCCGACACAGATTCGGCCGACTTGATGACAGTTGCTGGTCGCGGTGAGTTGCAGTTGGCGGTTCTCATCGAGAACATGCGTCGTGAGGGATATGAGCTTCAGGTCAGTCGACCTGAAGTGGTCACCCAAACCATCGACGGAAAGCTCCATGAGCCTCGTGAGTCGGGATCTTGTGACGTTCCTGACGAATATGTCGGAACAGTCACTCAAGAATTGGCACCACGTAAAGGCCGCATCACCGACATGCGTCCCGGCGATCCTGGTCGCAGCATCGTGTCGTTCGAGGCCCCGTCACGGGGTCTTATCGGACTGCGATCGATGCTTCTTACAGCCACGAGGGGAACGGCACTTCTTCACCAGACGCGAGCGGGTTGGATGCCTTGGGCGGGAGAAGTTCCACATCGCCAAGGTGGTGCGATGATCGCTGACCGCGTGGGCGTGTCGACGCCGCATGCGCTCGACAATCTGCAGTTGCGGGGCACACTCTTCGTCGAGCCGGGTGACGAGGTGTACGAAGGAATGGTCGTGGGCGAGAGTTCACGCGGCGAAGAGATGGTCGTAAATGCCGTGAGGGCTAAAGAAAAGACCAACATCAGAACTCACAGCCACGATGACGGGGTGAAGCTCGCAGCACCGGTCATACATACCCTTGAGTCGGCAATCGAGTGGATTGCCGAAGATGAATTGGTCGAAATCACTCCGACCAAAGTGCGCAGCAGAAAGCGCCCCCGTGGTCTCGAAGATAGACGACGCGCATTCAAGCGCGAGCCACGCTGACGAAGTGTCGACACCTTGGTCCGCTGAGACCGTCAACGGACCGTGTCAGCGCTTTGTGCGGCGCCGTACGGCCGGGTGCGGAACCGGAGTCGCCTTCGTCTTGGACAGTTGCTGAACGATCAGCGCATAGACCTTCTTGCCGACGAGCTCTGTGATTTCGTCCTTGAAGTACACGTAAGCGGGGTCCTTGCCCACGAACGCCTCGGGGGAGTCCGTGCACCACCAATGGAACTCTTGACCCCCGTCCCCCCAGTCTCGGCGTTTCCACTCCCGCAACATCGACACGACGTGTCCGTCCTCCTCGGTGTGCTCCTCCAGGCGCACGGGGACCTGCCAGCACACATCGGGCTTCCAGTCCATGTGTCGTTCTCCCGCTTCGACAGCAGCGATGTGCAGCGCGCACCCTGAACCGCCGTCGAAACCCGGTTGATTGTGAAAAATGCAGGCACCATTAACCACGCGGGTCTTCTTGCTGCCGTCCTTGGCGACGACGTGCCAGCCTTTGCGTTCAGCGATTTTCTTGTTCTGCCAGTGACGTTCTTCGAGAAGCTTGCTGGTCTTCTTCACGGTTGCGAAGTCCTTCTCGTCCAAGAAGTGTGCACCGTAAGAGCAGCAACCTTGCTGCAGATCTTCGGCGTCGTCGTCAAGGACGCCCTTGCACCCTTCGCCGTAGATGCACTTGTAGTTCGATCGAAGAAAAGTCGCATCGATGAGCCATGTGCGTTGTTCGTCTGGGTCGTCGAAACTCACCCATGTGCATCTCTTCCCGCAACAAAGCAGGCGGAGGTTTTGCGGATGAACAGTGCTGGGCTGTCTTATGGAACCCCAATGAAGACTTTGGCTGTATTACATTACATGCACAGAGCACAGCTGCCACCTATCTCA
>SXWG01000052.1 GCA_005789925.1 Actinomycetota bacterium
GACATCGGCAAGAACTTGGTCGATATCATCTGCACCAACAACGGCTATGAGGTGCACAACATCGGCATCAAAGTCGCGATCAGCGACATGGTCGCCAAGGTGAAAGAAGTCGGTGCCGATGCGCTCGGCATGAGCGGCCTGCTCGTGAAGAGCACTCTCATCATGCGCGAGAATCTGCAAGAGCTGAACAACCTCGGCTTGAGTTCACTTCCAGTGCTGCTTGGTGGTGCTGCACTCACCCGTAGCTACGTCGAGGACGACCTTCGGCAGGTCTACGACGGGCGTGTCTTCTACGGCAAAGACGCATTCGAAGGACTCAGCACGCTCGACAAGTTGATGGAGATCAAGCGCACTGGTGTCGACGACCGCGACTTCGGCACAGTACCGACCGGCCGCAAGTTGCCAAAGCGCGAAAAGGTCCAGATCGACCCAGTCGATCTTCCGCGCCGGTCACCTGACGTCGTCGCAGACAATCCGGTGTTCGAACCTCCGTTTCTCGGCACGAAAGTCGTCAAAGGAATCGGTCTCGACGACATCGCTGCCTTCATCAACGAAACGGCACTGTTCCGCAATCAGTGGCAATACCGCCCCGAGAACGGTGAGACCGACGAGCAATTCAAGGACCGCATTCGACCGATTCTTCGCGAGCAATTGGCCATGGCGAAGGCCAACGGCGTGCTCATTCCACAAGTGGTGTACGGATACTTCGCAGCGAACGGTGACGGCGACGACCTCGTCATATGGACCGACGCGACACGCACGCAAGAACTCACGCGCTTCAACTACCCGCGGCAAAAGACCGCTCCACATCTGTGCATCGCCGACTTCTTCCGTCCGATTGAATCTGGTGAGGTCGACTACGCCGCATTCCACATCGTGACGATGGGCCGCACAGTCAGTGACCGCGCCGCAGATCTTTTCAATGCGAACAAGTACCAGGACTATCTCGTGTTGCACGGCCTCGGAGTGGAAATGGCAGAAGCACTTGCTGAATATTGGCACCATCGCATTCGCACCGAGTGGGGCTTCGTCGACGAGGACGGGCCCAATGTTCAAGGCCTGTTCCGACAGCAATACCGAGGCGGCCGCTACTCGTGGGGATACCCGGCATGTCCTGACCTCGAGGACAACGCACGTGTGGCTGCGATTCTCGAAGCTGGTCGAATCGGTATCGAAGTGAACGAAGAAACCGGTTGGCAGTACCAACCTGAACAGACGACCTCTGCTGTCATCTGTCACCATCTGCGCGCCAAATACTTCGTCGCTCGCTGAACGTCAGGTCGGCTGACTCGCCTGCCCTATTTCACGTTGGCTGACTCGCCTCCCATGCCCCCACGAGGGCGGCGTATCTGCCATCGAGGGCGACCAACTCATCGTGCGTCCCGATCTCTTCGATCGTCGCATTGTTCACCACTGCGATCTGATCTGCTCGCCGCACCGTCGTGAGGCGGTGCGCAACCACGACCACAGTGCGACCAGACATCAATTGCTCTAGTGCGTGCTCGATGTCTCGTTCAGTACCCGGGTCAAGATTCGACGTTGCTTCGTCGAGCACCAGAACGGCTGGGTCAACGAGCGCAGCGCGAGCCAATGCGACGAGTTGGCGCTCACCAGCAGAGAATCGCGATCCACGCTCACGTACTTCCGTGTCAAGACCTTCAGGAAGTGATTCGAACCGCTCGAGCACTCCGAGCGACCTCAGTGCCTGACGCACATCTGCGTCGGTCGCATCGGGTCGAGCCACCAGCAAGTTGTCGCGCACGGTTCCGTTGAACAAAAAGCCTTCTTGGGGGACGACCACGATTCGTTCACGCAGCGATTCGAACGTCGCGCGTCGCACGTCGACATCGCCGAAGGTGACCGACCCGCTGTTGGGGTCATACAGACGCGCCATCAATTTCGCGACCGTCGACTTTCCTGCGCCAGTCGGCCCGACCAACGCGAGTTTGCTGCCGGATGGCACGACCAGTGACACTTCACGAAGTGCGGGTCGTGCGCCACCCTGGTACGTGAACGTCACATCGCTCATGACGAGATCGCCCGACATCGGCAGTGGTGTCGCGTCTGATGCCTCGACGATGGCCGGCACTTCGTCGATGATTCCGAACAGTTTGTGCAGCGCAGCGGCGGCGGACTGCAACGTGTTGTACAGCTGCGACAACTGTTGTACCGGGTCGAACAAATTGGCGAGCAACAACACGAATGCCACGACAGTTCCCACTGTCACCGAGCCCCGGTGCACGAGCCAACCACCCAGGCCCACCATCAACGCCGTGGCTGCGATACCTGAGAACTCGACCACACCGAAGTACCACGTGCTTACGCGAACGCTGTGCATGTGACTGCGATACAGATCTCGATTGGTCGCTTCGAACCGACGGATCTGCTCTTCCTCGCGGGCATAGGCCTGGATGACGCGAACTGCCGCGATGCTCTCTTGCAAATTCGAGAGGTTCGCACCGACTCGTTCCCGAACTTCGAGATAAGCCCTGTTGGAATCGCGTTGGAACTTGATCGAGGAAATGACGAGCACAGGTAGCACAAGCAGGGCGATGAGCGTCAATTGCCACGAGAGCGATGCGAGCAAGAAGATGGCCAACACGAGGAGAAGACCTGCTGCCATGAACTGCAAGAGTCCCCACTGAACAAGTTCGGCGAGAGAGTCGATGTCTGCGGTCATGCGCGCGACTAAGACGCCGGCCTTCTCCCGGTCATAAAACGCCATTGATTGACGCTGTAGCCGATCGAACACTGTGAGCCGCAGGGTACGCAAGAATCCCTCGCCTGCACGGTTGATCGTCAGGTATTGGACTCGACCAACCACATAGGTGCAGATCGTCACGATGAGATATCCAACGACCGCGGCGTTGAGGGCACCTGCGTCACCCTTGCGAATACCGCCATCGATTCCGTGGCGGACGAGCAGTGGGCCAGAGAGAGTGAACACGACCGAGACGGTGACGAGAACAACTGTGGCGATGCCCCACCATTTGAACCGCGACGCCATCCGAATGCTTCGCAACAAGACGGTGCGCGTCTCCGTGCGCGTCAACTTGTCGTCTTCGGTGACCCCCGCAGGCGTGCGCCACATGTTCAGATCACCGCCCCATCGTCGACCTCGGGTGCGCTCCAGGCAGCAAGGACCTCGCGGGAGCGCTGATTGGAGTCGAGCAGTTCACGGTGCGTTCCGGTCGCGACGATCGTTCCGTCGTCGAGCAGCGCGACGCGGTCGGCTAATTCAATTGTCGCTGGTCGATGAGCAATCACGATCGTGGTGCGGCCTTTCATGACGGTCACAAGTGCGTCACGAATCTCGTGTTCCTTGGTCGGGTCGACCGCCGACGTGGCATCGTCGAGCACGAGTACACGCGGATCCGCCACGATGGCACGTGCGATCGCGATGCGTTGTCGCTGTCCTCCGCTCAACGAATAACCCCGTTCACCGAGGATCGTGTCGTATCCCTCAGGTAGGTCGGTGATGAAGTCGTGAGCACCAGCCAGTTGGGCGGCGCGGCGCACCACTGAACTGTCGACCTGGGGACGTGCGAACGCGATGTTCGCACTGACCGTGTCATTGAAAAGTAGTGTGTCCTCGAACACGACTCCGACATTGCTCCGTAACTCGCGAAGCGGTAAGTCGCGCACATCGACATTGTCGAGACGAATTGAGCCCATCTCCGGGTCATAGAACCGCAGCAGCAGACGTGCGAGCGTCGACTTTCCAGAACCAGTCGCTCCAACAATTGCGACCGATTCACCTGGCTGAACCTGCAACGACAAGTTCGTGAGTACTCGCACGAGTCCTTCATCGGTGAGATACGAAAAGGTGACTTCGTCGAACTGAACGGCCCCAACTGAGGTCCCGGGCGAAGACGGTGGAAGATGGCGAGGTTGGCTCGGGTCCGCAATCTGTGGTTGTTCGGCGAGCACTTCGTCGATGCGCACGAGCGCGGTGGCGGCTCGCTGACCGAGCGCGATAGTCATCGCGATGTTGCGCAATGGCCAGATCAAGAGTGTGACGTAGGTATTGAATGCGACCAACTCCCCGATTGTCATGTCGCCGTTCAGGACTCTGTGTCCTCCAATTCCGAGCACTGCAACCAATCCGAGTGCCGGCAACAGATCAATTCCAGGAAGAAAAGTGCTGCGTATGCGTGCAGCGACCAATGCAGCACGTTGTATGTCGTCGGCCTCGACACGCAGACGGTCTGACATGACAGCTTCGGCACCAAAACCTTTGACCACCCTCACGCCTGCGATGCTCTCTTCGACGACTGTCGCCAGTTGTGCTTGTTCTTGCTGCACGACCAAGTTCGCTGGGTGGATCTTCTTCGAGAACCGCTGTGCGATGAAGTTGAGGTATGGCAACGGCAACAGCGCGATGAGAGCTAACAGCGGGTCGCCGAGCATGAGAATGATGATGACTCCGATGATCTGGGCCACGTTTGCCATGACGAGTGGCAACATGACGACAAAACCCTGCACCAATTGCAGGTCCGTCGATGCGCGACTCATCAACTGCCCTGTCTGGGATCTGTCGTGATACGCCACATCGAGACCTTGGATGTGCGCGAACAATTTCTCGCGCATGAGCGTCTCTGTCATGCGACTCTCTCGGAAGGCGAAGTATCGACGCATCCCCGAGAACAGGCCAGCGATCACGGCTGCCGCCAAGATGAGCAAGGTCCACGTCATCAGTGAACCCGACGCGATGATTGCCTCGTCAATGGCGAAACGAGTGAGTTGCGGCACTGCGATCTTTCCGATTGTCCACAACAACCCGATTGATACTCCGACCGTGAGACCCCGGCGTTGCTGACGCAATGTGCGGCGCAGAAGGCGCCAACCATTGCGCGTTGCCTGAGCGTCAGTCGACATCATCGCCGATCAACGATGCGCGGATGGCGACAGGTCACGAACTGCTTGCCAGAAATCGAGAGCAGGGTCGAGACCGAGAATCATGAGCGACGAAGTCGTCACACCGTTGTCAAAATACTGCTTGATGCGGTCGCGACATTCCTCGGGTGAGCCGTGAACGACGAGGGCATCGACCACATGATCCGGAATTGCGACGAGTGCAGCCTTGCGGTCCCCCGCCTTCCACGCGTCCCACATGTCTCGCAAGTCATCACCGCGACCCAACCATGCATGGAAGTCGGCGTACACCGGCACGTTCAGATATGCGGCGATCGCAAAACGTGCCGCCTGTCGAACCTGTTCGGTGTTCGTGCTCGGACAAACGAAGATTCTTGCGACTATTTCTTTCGGTGTGCCGCCAGCTGCATCGGTGACGACCTTGCTGACCTGCCGCACGTCGTCGGCACTCAGCCAGTTGATGATTGCGCCATCTGCTTCGCGCGCGGCCAAACGCAGCATGCCTTCGCGAAGAGCCGCGACCAGTATCGCTGGCTTCACCTCTGGTCTGATACCAAGTCGAAAGCCCTGGATGTCGAAGGTGTCGTAGGTCTTGGTGACCTTCTCGCCGGTCAACGCATCATTCAAGAACCGGACAATGTCGCGCACCTTCCGGTACGGCTCTTCGAAACGAAGGCCGTTCCATTTTTCGACGATGACGTTCGATGACGAACCGATACCGATGGCGAATCGACCAGGGGCAGCGTCAGCGAGCGATGCGACTGACTGCGCAAAGCACGCAGGACTGCGTGTGTAGGCGGGAACGATCGCAGTGCCGAGGCGAAGCCGTGGTTCCCACGCTGCCGTGAGTGCGAGTGGCGTAAATGCGTCTGCACCGTCGGCTTCAGCCGACCACACGTCGGTATACCCGAGATCGGCCAATTCGTGCAAACGATCCTTCTGGGTGTGAAGATGACCCGGCAGCGGGATGGTCATTCCCGGTCGCACGGGCATGCCGTGATGGGCCGCAGCTCCGTATGCGTTCATGTTGTCTCCCTCTTGATCTCGTCACGCCACATGCGCGCGATACAACTTTGACTCGCGACCGCGAGCAATGTTCCGTCTTCGGCCCACATGTGCACTTCACCGTGACCAAAACCGTTCTCCACCCCGTGAATCTGGATGTCGAGAAGTATCCAGTCGGTCGCGACGAGTTGCACCACCCGCAACGTGTTGTCAAGGCTGTTGCCGCCTCCACGAATACCGAATGCCTGACCGACACCCATCGGAACGAAGTCTCCGAGAATGGCCAACGTCGATGCATCGACCGCGTCGATGACCGATGGAATACGAGCCCACATCTTCGTGCGACCGTCGTTTGGAACATTGTCAAGCTGGTCAAGTGTCCGACCTTTGGCAAACCGCTCCTCGAGATAGTCATGGAACGAGCCACTCAACACGTGCATGTGC
>SXWG01000053.1 GCA_005789925.1 Actinomycetota bacterium
GCATCCTGGCGGCGTGCGCACGACGACGAGTGTTCCACTAGCGACGACATCCGCCACCCACTCACCCATCACGCGACGCAGGTGATCGGTCGGTGCGAGCCGAGCCGGTTCGAACTCTGGGATTGCGTAAATCGTCTCACCACCGCTGACCCGTACTTTGACAGCACCCAGCTCTTCAAGGTCGCGAGACACAGTCGCTTGGGTCGCCTCTATCTTGTTGCGCTTCAGAAGCGCCTGAAGTTGGGGTTGGCTCGACACATGATGTTTCGCGATCAATTTGGCGATCAATTGTTGGCGTTGGATCTTGCCACTCATGTCACTTCCCTCCCGATGTCACGAATGCAAACACCGCCCGGGCCGCGTGCATCCGATTGTGACCTTGTTCGATGACGAGACTGCGAGATCCGTCAAAGACCTCAGTGCTCACCTCTTCGCCACGGTGTGCCGGCATGCAGTGCATGAATTTCGCCCCGTGCGATGCTCGCGACATGAGATCTTCCGTCACGCCATAGGGAATGAACACTGATTTCCGTTCGTCAGCATCATCCTCTTGACCCATCGACACCCATGTGTCGGTATGGACGACATCAGCTCCTGCAACCGCAACCGTCGGGTCGACATCGTGACGAGCAGAGCCACCGAGTGCGCCGAGACGCGAAAGCTCGTTGCTCGATGGAGCAAACCCCTCTGGACATCCGAAGACGATGGATCCGCCCAACATGCACACTGCCTCACCGAGCGAGCGTGCGACGTTGTTGTAGTCCCCCAACCACGCCACGCGAAGAGTCGACACAGGACCAACGTGTTGTTGCATCGTCAGCACGTCGGCACACGCCTGAAGCGGATGCGAGCGGTCACTCAACAAATTGACCACAGGGACGTCGGACACCGCAACAAGTCGCTCGAGCGTGGAATGACTGAAGACTCGAACAGCAACGATGGCGTGGTAACCGGCGAGGATGCGACCGATGTCTTCGACACTCTCACGAGCGTCGAAACCGATCTCCTCACCTCGGGTGTAGACCGGATGACCACCGAGCTGCACCACTGCCATCTCTGAAGAGTGACGTGTCCGGTTGGACGGCTTTTCAAAGATGAGTGCGACGCCCTTGCCGTCCAGCGGTCGACCCAGGCTGGTCGCGTCGCGACTGGCATAGTTGATGATTGTGGTCAGCTCGGCAGACGACACGTCTGTGATGTCAAGAAAGTGACGGGTCATCACACATCTCCCTTCGAGCCATCATCGGCGACCTGTGCCATGACCCGCTTCAAGATCGCACACGCTTCGGCGACCTCAGAGCGCGAGACATTGAGCGGGGGTGCCATCCGGATGGTGTCTGCGCTCACTGCATTGACGACGAGACCGGCTTCCAACGAGGCCGTGTACACGCTCTTTGAATCGAGACCCTTCGCGAGTACGACGCCGAGCAGAAGACCATTGCCCCTGATGTGATCCACATGTTCACAGTCTGCGAGCTCGGACCGGATCCAACGTTCTGCTTCGCGGGCGCGAGCAGGGGCATCAAGCGCCATCATCTCATTGATGACGGCGATGACCGCTGCAGTTGCGATGGCAGTTCCACTGTAGGTCGAACCATGGTCCCCCGGCGAGAAAACTTCCGCGACGTCGCGACGCGCCCACAGCGCTCCGACCGGCATTCCGTTACCAAGCGCCTTGGCGAACATCACGACGTCGGGACTGACACCAGAGTGCTCGAAGCCAAACCACTTCCCAGTTCGTGCGAACCCAGTCTGAACTTCGTCGACCATGAGCAGCACACCACGTTCGCGACAGACCGCGGCAACCTGCTGAAGATAACCATCAGGAGCGGGAATGACCCCGCCTTCTCCCTGGATCGGTTCAAGCAGGACCGCGGCGACAGTCTGGTCGATTGCCGCGACAACCGCGTCGACATCTCCGTAGGACACATGCCGGAAGCCCTCAGGCATCGGCTGAAACGGCTCATGTTTGGCAGGTTGGCCGGTCGCAGCGAGTGCGCCGAGCGTACGTCCGTGAAAACTTCCGAGCGCTGACACGACGACATGACGCCCACGCCCACCGAACTTCCGCGCCAATTTGATGGCAGCTTCATTGGCTTCAGCGCCTGAATTGCAGAAAAAGACCTGACCTTCACCGGCGCCGGCGACGCGCATCAGTCCGTTGATCAACATCGCCGCTTCGGTTGCCACAGGGTTCGAGAAGAAGTTGCTGACGTGCAGCAGCGTGTCTGCTTGACGAGAGATGGCCCGAGCAACGGCCTTGTTGGAGTGCCCGAGCGACGTCACCGCGATGCCGCAGAGAAAGTCGAGGTAGCGCTTACCGTTCACGTCCCACAGTTCAGTGCCCTCGCCTCGCACGAACATCACAGAAGGTGCGCCGAAAACCGGGATGAACGGACACCAGTCCTGTCCCGCCAACAGTTCGCGCGCGACAGACGAAGAGAGGAATTCGTGCTGCGCCATCTCAGGCACCTTTGCCCATCGTCGTCTCGACATTCCCGCGTGCACCATCTGGAGTGATCATCGTGCCGACACCTTCGTCAGTGAACAGCTCGAGCAACAGCACATGAGGAATGCGCCCATCAAGAATGTGCGCGCGCTTGACTCCACCTTTCACAGCCTGCACGCAACTCTGCACTTTGGGAATCATTCCTCCCGCGATGGTGCCGTCTGCCGCCAACGCCGCCAAGTCGGAGACTTGAATCCGCTGGATGAGCGATGATGCATCATCGACTTTGGAGCGCAGACCTTCGATGTCAGTGAGATAGATGATCTTTTCGGCTCCCAAAGACTCCGCGATTGCCCCGGCGACCGTGTCGGCGTTGATGTTCAATGCCTCACCCTTGGCATCAGCGCCGATCGTGGAAATGACCGGAACAAAACCCTCGTCAAGCAAGCCCTGAACGACGGCGGGATTGATGCGGTCGATGTCGCCGACCCTGCCGAGCTGCGGATCTCGTTGCACTGCGCGAATGAGGCCCGCATCGCCGCCGGCGACACCGACTGCGATGTTTCCGAAGGTGTTGATGGCCGCGACGATCTGAGGGTTCACTTGACCACTCAAGACCATCTGCACGACCTTCATCGTCTCGTCGTCGGTCACCCGCAAACCACCGTGGAATTCGCTCTTCAAACCGAGTCGGTCGAGCAATGAATTGATCTGTGGTCCCCCACCGTGCACGACCACAGGTTTGATGCCAACCGAGTGCATGAGCACGATGTCCTGGGCGAAAAGGCTCAGTGCGTCATCTTCCGAAGAACCAGCGAGTGCATTGCCTCCGTACTTCACGACGACTGTACGCCCCGAGAACCGCCGGATGTACGGCAGCGCCTCGACGAGTATCTGCGCTGCATCCAATGATGATTGACGTGCGCTCACGGGTACACCCCCACCCGAGACAGACCGAGGGTTTCATCCCATGACATCGCAGCATTCAGCGCCTGCACTGCCCCGCCGGATGCACCCTTCGTGATGTTGTCGAGTGCGGCAAGGACCATGACGTATCCGGTTCGCTCGTCGTACCGGGCCGTGATGTGCACCGCGTTGCTTCCGAGTACGGCCTTCGTACTGGGGCTCGACGGACGGACGACGACGAAAGGTTCACCCGCATAGCTGCGAGCCAACGCTGCCAACAACGACGCCGTGGACACGTCTGTCGATGGACGCGCATAACACGTCGCCAATATTCCCCGATTCATCGGTGCCAAGTGAGGCGTGAACAACACCTGTGCACCGGTCACCTGCTCGATCTCCGGCGTGTGTCGATGGTCGAGCAATCCGTACGCCGTGAAGTCCTCGTTGACCGTCGAGAAATGTGACGTGTGTTTCAGCGCACGACCGGCTCCGCTCACGCCCGATGCGGCGTCGACGATGACTCCCTGTGGCTCGATCAACCCACCGCGCACGAGAGGGGACAATGCAAGACTTGCTGCCGTCACGTAACACCCTGGTGTTGCGATGAGCGCCGCACCACGGAGCTCATCACGAAACAACTCGGGCAATCCGTACACGGCCTTGGCGAGAAGGTCCATCTGAACATGCTCGAATCCGTACCACGTTGGATACTTGCTCGCATCCTTCAGGCGAAATGCGGCCGACAGGTCGACGACATGTCCCACACGACCGACTAGAGCCGGAACCAACTCGAGTGATGCTTCGTGCGGCAGACCCAAGAACACGACGTCGAGACCATCGACTCGTGCCAGGTCGAACTCGTCGAACACCAAGTTCGGGTATTCGGCTGCCAACGATGGATACAGATTCGCCGCCAAGCTGCCGGCCTGGCTGTCGCCGGTCGCATACACAACCTCCAGCCGGGGGTGCTGAGCGCACAGGCGCAGCAGTTCGGCTCCGGTGTAACCGGAGGCCCCGAGGATTCCCACTTTCAGCGTCGATACACCACTCACAGATGTATTACCATACAGCCTGATGCATAACTATGCAAGCACTCCAGGTCTCAGCGGCAAGTTGTTGGTGGCACGACCCGACCTCGACGATCCGACCTTTGTTCGAACCTGTGTCTATGTGCTCGCCCACAACGAGGAAGGAGCTCTCGGCGTGGTCGTCAATCGACCACTTCCCCCGTCGTCACCCCACGACAGCCCATCCATCGAAGATGTAGCCATTTTGCACGACGTGTTGCGCAGATGGATCGACTCCTCGGTTCCACCTGCTGCGCTTTTCGAAGGTGGACCCGTCGAACCACACGGCGTGTTCGGCCTGATCGAAGATTCATCAGCGCCTCACGGCATCAGATCCATCGACATCGACGAAGAATCAAGCAACGGCACTGGCCGTTGGAGGTTCTTCCGCGGATACTCCGGCTGGGGTCCCGGTCAACTCGACGACGAGATACGACGCGAAGGATGGTTCGTCTTCGATGCGACGGCAGACGACGTGTACTCGCCTGATCCAAAACAGCTGTGGCGGTCAGTTCTCTCGCGACAAGGTGGCGAGATCGCCACACTCGCCCGATTTCCGGACGACCCGAGCCTCAATTGATCTCTAGCGAAGACCCGCGCCGGACTTCTGTGCAGCAGTAATGCACTTGTCTCTGAGGTCGCTGATCTCCGAATCTGTGAGCGTGCCACCCTGCTTTTGAAATCGCAGTCGAAAGGCCAAGCTCCGACTGCCATCGTCGACACCGACGCCGCGATACACGTCGAAGAGTTCGACGTACACGAGGTTCGCACCAGCTGCTTGACGAAGCGCTCGCTGGAGCGTCGCCGCCGGAACGTCATCTGACATGGTGAACGCCAGGTCGATGTCGCTCGAGGGGAACCGATTGATGTCACGCGCTTGGACTGGCTTCGGAGTCTCGCGCAGCAGGGTCGACAAGTCGACTTCGAGACACGCGACGCGACCTTCGATTCCGAGTGCGGCGAGCACGACTGGGGAAATTTCACCGACTGCGCCGATTCGCTGCTTCCCTCGCGCAATGGTTGCTGACCGAGTTGGATGAAATCCATCGGGAATGCGCGACTGGTCAAGTTGCGCTCCGACTGCGAGACATTCGCACAGGGCGTTCCACTGGTGAAGTGCAGTATCGAGATCAGCATCTGCCACCACGATGCACAGTTGTTCATGCTCGTTCGGGAGTGATTGGGCGGCTGTGTCGTCACTTGGTGGATAGACGTGTCCGATCTCCCACAAGGCGATGCGTGGTGCACGGTGTGAGCGGTTGTACGCCACGGCGCTCAACAGACCATGTCGAAGAGACGTGCGAAGAATGGACTCTTCTGCAACCAATGGGTTTGCCAGGCGAAGCACAGCATTCTCACTCAGACCGACCTTTGTCAGGTCGCCCGGAGCGAGGAACGGCGAGGGCATCGCTTCGTCGAGCCCCAATGCGACCATCAGACGGCGCACTGCGCGGCGACGTTGCTGAACCAACGAGAGTCGACCGTTGACTGTCGACGAGGGAACGGACTTACCGAGAGCGTCATATCCGTAATGTCGGGCGATCTCTTCGATGATGTCGATCTCTTCGACACAGTCTGGTCGGAAAGTCGGCGTCACAACTTCCATGTCATCACCGACCGGAGCGACGGTGAAGCCGATCGGGTTCAGCAGACGTTCGACGTCATCGACGGTGAGGTCGACACCGAGCGTGCGAGTGATCTGTCGCCGACGCACGGTGATGCGCCGAGCAGACGGACACGCCGCATCGCGCGCGATTGTCATGCCGTCGTGTAGCACAAGGCCAGGACACGTCTCGGCAACAATCGAGGCGAATCGCTCTGCAGCAAGCACCACTCCTTCGGGGTCCACCCCCCGCTCGAACCGCGTCGATGCTTCGCTGCGCAGTCCATGACGATTGACGGTGAAGCGGATTTCGTCTGGCTCGAACCACGCCATCTCCAACGACACGGTGGTCGTCGACGCGGTCACTTCAGATTCAAGACCGCCCATGATTCCGGCAAGCCCGACAGGCGACCCATCAGCGGCATTCACGATGAGGAGGTCATCTGTGGAGAGCTGTCGATCTGTGCCGTCAAGCGTGCGCAACATCTCTCCCGCCTTTGCCCGACGCACATCAAATGAGGCAACGGACGCATGGTCATACGCGTGGTTCGGCTGATTGAGCTCGAGCATGACGAGGTTCGACGCATCGACAACGTTGTTGATGCTGCGCATACCGAGATGCGACAGACGCGACTGCACCCAATTGGGCGAGGCCTTGACTTCGACGCCCGACAAGACAGTGGCGGAGAACATCGGACATCGTGACGGGTCAGACAATGAGACGGGAATAGAACGAGCAGTGCCTCGTTCGACGGGAACGATGCGAGGACCGCGATAGGTGACGTTGAAATGAGCAGCAAGGTCACGAGCAATGCCTGCATGACCCCAGCACTCTGGTCGATTGCGAGTGAGGTCGAGGTCGAAGACGACGTCGTGCTCAATTCCGAGAACCGTGAAGGGATCGACACCAAGCGGTGCGTCGGAAGGAAGAATCAACAATCCGCTGGCTTCGGCACTGATGCCCATTTCGACCGGCGAGCACAGCATGCCCTCTGAATCGATCCCAAGAATTCCGCGGCGGGCAATCTCTCGACCGTCTGGCATGGTCGTACCGAGGGTCGCCAATGGCACGACATCGCCTGGGCCCATGTTCGTGGCCCCACACCACACGTGCATCTCGCGACCGTCGCCTGCGTCGACAAAACAGCGGGTGACCTTGTCGGCGTCAGGATGGCGTTCGGTGCGCACGATACGAGCCGTGACCACACCGGACACAGGCACTCCGACTTCCTCAATTGACTCGACCGCCATGCCGAGTGTGTTGAGAGCAGTCGCGACAACGTCGGCATCTGACGGCAGGTCGGCGAATTCACGCAGTATCGACAAGAGCACTTTCACGGGAACTGCTCCAGAAAGCGGACATCGTTGGAATACATGTCCCGCAAGTCAGCGACTCCGTGGCGTTCCTTGGCCATTCGATCAATGCCGAAGCCGAATGCAAACCCGCTCCACTCATCGGGGTCGAGTCCTCCCGCCCTGATGACACGGGGATGCATCATTCCGCAACCACCGAGTTCGATCCACGAACCGTCAGGACGGCGAATGTCGAATTCGGCACTCGGTTCGGTGAACGGAAAGTACGACGGACGAAGACGTGACGTGAAGGCTGAACCGAAAAATGCCTTCGTGAATGCTTCGATCGTGCCGGCCAAGTCAGCGAAAGTGATGTTTCGATCGATCACCATGCCTTCGATTTGATGAAAGACAGGCATATGCGTGGCATCGGGAGTGTCACGTCTGAACACGCGTCCCGGCATGATCGCGTAGATCGGAGGTGGCCATTCCTGCATGACCCGAATTTGCACGGGCGAGGTGTGCGTACGAAGCAAGACACTTCCTTGAGGATCTTGATCGACGAACAGCGTGTCCCACATGCTTCGTGCCGGATGAGACGGAGGCATGTTGAGGGCCTCGAAATTGTAGAAATCACTTTCGACTTCGGGTCCTTCAGCTATTTGAAAACCGAGGCCGATGAAGACGTCTTCCAGACGTTCAGTGGCTTGGGTGACCAAGTGCGTACGCCCAAGACGTGCTGCGACGTCGCTCTTCAGAGCGCGTTCGGTGACGTCGACACGGTCTGCCCCAATGACCCGCAACAACTCGGCGTTCGACAACACAGTGAGCCGCGCGTCAGCGGCCTCAGCAAGTCGCGACAGGGCTTCATTGATGGCCGCACCCACCTTCTTGCGCTCCTCGACGTCAACCACGGAACCAAGCGAGGACTTCAAAGAGCCGAGAGAACCCTTCTTCCCGGTCACTTGCGAAACGAGTGAACGCACACCCTCTGGGGTGTCGGCCGACTCAAGGGCAGCGAGAGCCTCGTTCAGTGCCGCTGAAATGTCGCTCGATTGCGTGCCCATGCGGAAGTGACGCTACTCGCCGACCTGCGGGCGTCGTGAGACCATTTCTGATTGGCACCGTGCCACGTGCATGCACATCACAGTCGCCGCCATGGCCACGTTCAAGCTTTCGGAACGACCGACATGTGGCACCGTCACCCATTCTGTGACCGGCGCCGATGACGACACGCCGTGTGCTTCGTTGCCGAACACCAGCGCGAGCGAACCTGACAGGTCGACGTCATACATTGACCGAACCATCATCGACGCGTCGGAGTCATGGGAGGTGGTTCCCACGATTCGCTTCTCGACATCGGTGACGTCTGACCAGGTGGACACAGCCGTGACAGCCACATGAAAAAGTGCTCCGGCGGACGAACGCACGACCTTGGGTGAATACGGATCGACACAATCGTTGACCAAGAACACTCGTGAGCAACCAGATGCTTCTGCGCTTCGGATGATCGTGCCCATGTTCCCTGGATCGGACACACCGTCAAGCACCACGCTCCAGACGTCGCTGGTGTCGGCATTTGGAAGTGCCAGCCGGGACACCCAGTCAGGCATCTCGACGACAGCCATGACGCCTTGAGGCGAGACCGTGTCGCTCACCGAATCGAACGTCTTTGAGTCAAGTGAATGGCATTCGACGCGACCGTTCAGGGGGTCTTCGACCCCGTCGCGTACGTACACCTCGAGCACATTCCAACCTGCGTCATAGGCCTCATGGATGAGACCGACCCCTTCGACGACAAATCGTCCTGCGGCATAACGAGAACTGCGGCGCCCGATGAGGCGCCGCAGTTCTTGAACCCGTGGGTTGGACGAAGACAAGTTTTGTCCGCTCAGTTGAGTGCACCCTTGGCGGTCGCGACGAGCTTGGCGAAAGCCTCTGCGTCACGAACTGCGATGTCGGCAAGAATCTTGCGATCGACTTCGACACCGGCTGCATTCAAGCCCGCGATGAAACGGCTGTAGCTCATGTCGTTTTGGCGGCATGCAGCATTGATGCGCTGAATCCACAAACTACGGAACTCGCCTTTCTTCGCGCGGCGGTCACGGAATGCATACTGACCTGAGTGCAATACCTGCTCGTTCGCAGCACGGAATGACCGACTCTTGTTGCCGTAGTAACCCTTCGCCTTTTCGAGTACTGCCCTGTGCTTCTTGCGGGCATGTACCGCCCTTTTGACGCGTGCCATGTGTTGGCTCCTTTCTCAGATTGTCCGTATGTCTCAGCGCTCTGCGAGCAGGCGCTTGATTTTCTTCTCGTCACCGGAGTGCACGTCGACATAACCGTCAAGACGGCGTGTACGTGAACTCGGCTTCTTCTCGAACAAGTGCTGGCGGTTGGCCTGCTGACGGCGCAGTTTGCCTGAGCCGGTCTTCTTAAACCGCTTCGCCGCTGTCTTGCTGGTCTTCATTTTTGGCATCGGATTGCCTTTCTTCGTTGTTCTGACTGATCTTCGAGTCGTTGTCGGACTTCTTGCTCGACTTGCGGTCTGGAACCAAGACCATGGTCATGTTCCTTCCCTCGAGTCGCGCTTGCGTCTCCACCTTCGCCAACGGGCCCAACTCTTCGAGCACCGCATCGAGGATGCGGGATCCGAGTTCTGGGTGAGCGACTTCGCGCCCACGGAATTGGAGAGTCACCTTCACCTTGTGTCCATCGTTCAGAAAGTCGTGCATGTGACGAACCTTCGTGTCGAAGTCGCCCTTACCGATCTTCGGCCTGAACTTCACTTCTTTGATGGTGATGTGGCTGGTCTTCTTGCGCGATTCCTTCTGCTTCTGAGCTTCTTCGTACCGGAACTTGCCGTAATCCATGATTCGGCACACTGGCGGATTTGCCAATGGGGCGACCTCGACAAGGTCGAGGTCTAGTTCGCGGGCGAGAGTCAAAGCATCGGCCGTCGCGCGGATTCCGACCTGACTTCCATCCGGACCGATGACGCGAACCTCGCGCGCTCTGATGCGCTCGTTGTAGCGAGGTTCGTTCGTCGGCGTTGCTATGGCTGCCTACTTGTATGCAATGGGCTTCGCCCTCCTTCTCTTCGTCGACCGCACGTGCGAAGCAGAAGGCGTGGCACGACGAACCGTCGCGCACGTTCTCTCGACCCGGCGCACGTGGCGGAATATCCGCACGACAGTGGCAAGGTGGGGGCTGACGACACTGACTCACTTGAGATCAGGGTCTCTGCCCCACTTCGTATGTATGGCGACCAGTAGGGTACCGCCCCGTGACGCCCGACGACACCCACTCTCAAGAACCCTCCGACGCCGACATGACTGCCGAACACGCTGAGGCAGCATCCGTGGCGGCTGAAGCGCTGGCTGAGGCCAAGCGACGTCTGGCCGACGTTCCCCCGGAAGTCGTGATCGTGAACCACGTGATGGGACTGTACGAACTTGCGGCCATCCACCTGTCAGCCGAACCACCCCGTCGTGCCGAGGCTGCCCTTGCCATCGACGCGGTAGCATGCCTTGTCGAAGGTCTCGACTCTCGACTCGGACCAGAACATGACACGCTCGCTACTGCCCTCTCGAACATCAGACTTGCTTTCGTGCAGATCAAGGGCACCACTGCCTGACCGACCGTGCACCGCACGCGTCACTTGCTACCAAAAGTGACTCTCACTTGGCGGACTTGGTGATGTGCCACACCGTGTACAAGTTCAGATTCCACAACGGAACCGGAAGAGGCCACCATCTCACCGACACGTCATCGTCTGAAAACACATCTCGCAGATACGCTGCCAATCCGGCGAAGTGCTGTGGGTGCTCTTCTGCATGGACCAGATAGGGGTCGACGATGCCTCGTTGTCGCAATGCGCGACCGGAGGAATTCTTCCACGCAACGCGATACGCCAGACCCGGATCGCATGGCAAGAGGATCGACATGACACCGCCAGGGGCGGTCACCCGGCGAATCTCACGGGCGGCGAGACCGGGATGGCTCGTGTGATGCAACACGCATGTGACGATCGTGCGGTCGAATGATTGGTCATCGAATGGCAGATGCTGCACGTCTGCTTGCTGATACGAGAAGCGCGGGTCGTTGAGGCTGGCGATTTCTTCTGCCGGCAGTCGAAAATCTGACAAGACATACGAATCAAAATCATGACGAACGAAACGGACGTGTTCACCCTTGTTCGCTCCGACTTCCAGTACCCGCGAGAATTTCTTTCGGCGAAGACCGCGTTCAAGTGAACGATGAGTGATGCGATGGAAGGTTCCCAACGCTCCACCGGCGTCGATGGTCTCGTAGTGCTCCGCGTAAAAGGTGTGGATTGACACCTCAGAGCGACCGTCAGCGGCCATTCAACGTCTCACCGCTGCGCATCAGCGTCAGCATAAGCGACGTCCGTGGCCTCGGTGTCGCCATGTCGTACGACGAGGGAGAACGTGACCGATGCTCCGACCGAGATGGTTCTCGTGCCGTCGGCGATCGCGATGCAATGAAAACGATGCACAGAACCCGTTTCGTCAGCGGCGAGACCCAAACCAGCCGCTTCGTCGAAGCTGATCACACGACCGTTCAGTCGGGTCGTCGACGACGCGAAGTTCTCCATCGGAACCTCAGTGGACGATCTTGGAGATCGGAAGTTCCAACAAGTCCGTTGCCCCTGCATCGCTGAGGGCCGGAATGAGCGTGTTGATGGTGCGTTTCTCAGCCACTGACTCGACCGCGTAATCGCCCGATGCAAGACGCGACACAGTCGGAGACTTGGCTGCAGGGAGCACCTTAAGCACGGCGTCGAGTTTGGACTCGGCGACGTTCAGCTTGATGAGCACCTTCCCGCGGGCCTCAAGTGTGCCGTTCAAGAGAGTGAGGAGTTGCTCCATTGCGTGGCGCTTTGTCGTGTCGGCAGACGACACAGGATTGGCGATGAGTTCGGTGTACGACGTGAGAATCGTGTCGATCACGCGAAGACCTGCTGCTCTCAATGCCCTTCCCGTCTCGGTGATGTCGACGACGCAGTCGGCAATATCTGGAATCTTTGCCTCACTGGCGCCGTAGCTGAGACGGACATCGGCAGAAACGCCGCGCGCTTTGAAGAACTCATCGGTCAGGCGTGGGTACTCGGTGGTCACGCGAACACCGTCAGAGAGATCAGCGACCGACTGGGCAGACGAGTCAGCAGCGACGGCGACGACGATACGGACGGGATTGTCTGTGGCTTTCGAGTACCGCAGTTCTCCCAGAGACTCGACATTGCTTGCGGTCTCCGCGATCCAGTCGCGACCGGTGATGCCCAAGTCAAAGAGCCCTTCAGCCACATACATCGGTATCTCTTGCGGGCGAAGAATTCGAACTTCGGCGACACGCGGATCGTCGATGGACGCCCGATAGTCAACAGACGAGGACCGAACGATGTGAAGATCGGCCGCCTCGAACAACTCGAAGGTGGCCTTTTCGAGAGAGCCCTTGGGCAAGACGATGCGCAGCACGTCTCCGAGGCTACCGAGCAGCCCGACTGCCATTCGTCTGAATATTCAGCGGGTTAGTGCGTCGTGGGCTGGTCACCGAGGAGTGCCACCGCATGTGGCAACACGTCGATGACGGCGAGCAACTGCTCAACACATCCGCGTGGCGAACCCGGCGTGTTCAGGATGATGGCGTGACCACGAATTCCTGCAACCCCTCGGGACAGACGACCGAGTGGATTCACGAGACGCATCGCTTCTGCGAGGCCGGGAGCTTCACGGTCGATGACGAATCGCGTACCCTCTGGCGTCTCGTCACGTGCCGCGAAGCCGGTTCCTCCCGTCGTCACGATCACGCCACTGAAGTCACGACTGAGATCGATGAGGGCGTGGGCGACCACTTCCCTACCATCGCTACACACGCGGTGTTCGACGACTTGTGCACCACGGGCGACCAATGCGTCACACAGCGCGCGGCCAGACGTGTCTTCGCGCGTTCCAGCCACGACACCGTCACTCACTGTCAACACCTTCGCGCAGAAAGAACGCTCAGCCATATGACAGACCGTACCGTCGGGAGGCGACCATCATCCCAGTGTCACCGGGAACGCGAGATGTGAACCGTTCGCCCACTCGCGAAAAGACATTGGCGAGCGACCCTCTGGCTGAACACGGACCAACGTGACGCTGCCGTTCGCACAACCCACGTGACCGTCGTCGTCGACCACACCGACTTCACGAACATCGTCTGTGACCCCACATTCGAGGATGCGAAGTCGCTTTCCGTTCACGAACGTCACCGCAGCCAACGCACGGACCTGGCGATGGACATGATCCGCCGTCGCTGTCCAGTCGATCAGGTGTTCAGACTTGTCGATCTTGCGCGCATACGTGGTGTCGCCAGATTGTGGGACGGCAGATGCAAGATCGGTGCGCAACACCTCGACGAGCAGTTCCGCTCCCAGGTCCGCCAAACGATCAGTCAAGGTCGCAGTCGTGTCGGATGTATCAATGTCGGTCGCGGCGCACGCATGCACGTCGCCGGTGTCCAAGCCCTCTGCTACGTCCATGATGCACACGCCAGTTTTGCTGTCCCCCTCGAGAATCGCACGCTCGACTGGAGCGGCCCCGCGCCAACGCGGAAGCAGTGAAAAGTGCACATTCACCATCGGCATCTTCTCGAGGAGATCCGGCGGGATGATGCGGCCGTACGCGACCACCACTCCCAATGTTTCCCCGTCAGCGAATTGAGCGACTCGCTGTAGATCGTCGGTGACTTCCAGATGATGTTCGATGGCCCAACTCTTGACGGCAGTCGGGACATGGGCTGAGCCGCGACCACGACGCACGTCGGGACGTGTGACGACGAGGGCTATCTCGTGTCCGGCTCGGTGCAACGCCTCGAGAACAGTCACCGCGGCCGCAGGCGATCCGAGAAAGACGATTCGTCGGCGCATGGTGTGCGGAGCGTCAGTCAAGACCGATGCGGCGACTTTCTCCGAGCGGAACCGCATCGTCTTGCAATTTGCGATACTCCGCGAGAGCACGCTTTCGCTGATCGTCGGTCATGCGGTCGAACATCAGCACACCGTTCAGATGGTCAAGTTCGTGCTGAAAGAGACGTGCCAACAGTTCGTCGGCCTCGATCTGGACCTCGTTGCCATCGAGATCGAGCCCCTTGAGCAACACTTCCTTCGGGCGGACCATCTCGACATACAGGCCGGGAATGGACAGACAACCCTCGTCGTACACCCACTCACCAGACGACTCGACGATGACCGGGTTGACGAGCACTGTCGGCTCGTCATCGATGTCATAGACAAACACCTGCTTCTGGACTCCGATCTGTGGAGCAGCGAGCCCAAGACCGGGTGCCCGGTACATGGCCTGCAACATCGAGTCAGCCAATCGCACGATCTTTCCGTCGATGTTGTCGACGTTCGCAGCGACGGTGGCAAGAACCGGATCTCCGTATGTACGAATGTCGTAACCCATATCTGGCAGGCTACCGACGGACACTGTGGCTCGCCTGCCGCACGTCTCCATGTGGAGCCGATGAACGCCGAATCAGAACGTGACCCCAACGCGGGCACACCCAGCGACATGACGTCAGGTGACGACCACGACCACTACTTTTCGACGACACCTCGATCAACCTCTCGGCCCCTTTCGTATTTACTTCGGACCGTGAAGGGTCGAATGACCGTCACGACCGACTCGGGCACCTTCAGCTACGGACATCTCGACAAAGGCACCAAACTGTTGCTTGACCAGCTACTCACCGCGACACCACCACTTCCAGATGGACCCCTGCTCGACGTCGGATGCGGAGCCGGCCCGATCGCCTTGTCATTGGCTGCGCGATTTCCCGATCGAGTCGTATACGCGGTCGACGTCAACGAACGTGCCGTCGAGTTGTGCAGATTGAATGCTGCAACCAACGGTCTCGACAATGTTGTCGTCGCCCTACCTGAGCAAGTCCCTTCAGATGTCTCGTTCGCGGGAATCTGGTCGAATCCTCCGATCCGCGGTGGCAAAGATCTTCTCCATTCGATACTGCGCACCTGGCTCACGCGCCTTGCGCCAGAGGGTTACGGTCGCCTCATCGTTCACAAGAACCTCGGAAGTGATTCGTTGCAGAAGTGGCTCGTGTCTGTCGGCTTCGAGTGTGAGCGCGTGTCAAGTAGATCCGGATTTCGCCTCTTGCACGTCACGGCACACACAGACGCGCACACGAGTGGCGACTCGTGAACGCCGCTGGGTGTCACTGCCGGTAGGGCTCGACGGCGAGTCGAATACGACGACCTGCAACCATCCTCGCGTGGTCGAGAGACAACCGCATCGTGTCCTCATCGGCAAAGCGAAGCATCACCCGATCTTGCGAGACTCTCGCCATCGACGCGCCAAGTGGCAACTGCACTTCATCGAGACGCTCGACCTCACCGGTCGCCTCAACGACGATGCTGAACGGCGGAAGGCTCAGGGATTGTCGCATCGCCAACTCAGAGTCAAGGGCCTCGTCGACAGAGCCGCTGACGAGTGCTGCGATGAGGGGATGTGAAGGCTCACGGCTTTGGATGATGATGCGACCTCTGGGACCGACGAGTCGGGCTGCGCGAGACACCATGCTCAATGTCGTCGACGTGGCATCGAGCCGACCTGATTCCAACTCGATGTCGATGTCAAGAAAACACACCGTCTGTGCATCGTCCACTCGATGAAGACACGCTTCCGTGTCGACCACGACGTCACCACGACCTGGTCCATGATGCGCGAGATCGACGACCTTCCCGCCCGATGTGACCGCAAGTTGTTCCCGCACATTGGTCGCACCCAGCCTGACGTTGCGGAATGACGTGCGCCCACAGCCTTGACACAATGCTGCGCGGCTGCTCTCACAGCGTGGACACCGAAAAGTCTCGTCGTCATGCTGCGACACGACTGCGGTGCAGCGCTCGCACCGTTGCACAGCCGCGCACGCAGCACACGCCAACAACCGCGCACGCCCTTTTGCATTGAGGACCATCACCGTCGTCGATCCATCGCCATCTGCGGAAGCCACTTCCAGAATTGGTCGGGTGAGGAGATTCGAACGCAGGCCGCCAGTCATGTCTGGATCAAGCAAATCCACCACTTCGATCGTGGGCCATCGCCCATCGCGTTCGAAGTGAACGATGTTCGGAAATTGCCCCCGCGCCTTCAACGAGCCAAAAGTCGACGTCGCCACGACGCGAGCACCAGCCGCGCGTGCACGCCGACATGCCACATCGACCACATTCCAGGTCGGCACGCGTTCTTCCCAGTGAGCCTCATCATGTTCATCAACGATGACGATGGATGTGAGTTCGGGACATGGAGCCCACACGGCAGAACGTGGCCCGATGACAACGTCGACACCAGCAAAAGCTTCTGACCAGTCAGCGGGGTGCACGGCAACGGTGAAACCACGGCGACGCAGCGAAGCAGCACCGCGCATCACCATCTTCACTGTCGGACAGATGACAAGTGTCGGCCCGCTTCGTGCGCATCGTTCGACGATCGACATCACCGACGTCGACGGTGGCGACACCACGAGCACGTCCCCAACAGGCAATGTCTCGGACCCGTCAAGAGGGTTCGTTGCTCTCGACGAACCACGACGGCGCGCAGTGCCCCGCGCAAGACGAACTTTCGGGGCCGAGGCCGACACCAGCACCGATCGCCAACTACCGCCCCATCGGCGAGCAACTTCTCCCGTGAGAGCGACGAGCTCTGACACAACGCCGACACCTGACAGCGCCAGTATCGGACTGAGCGTGAACGATTGTGCGCGACCGTTGTCGGTGTGGTCAGTGTCGTGTTGCCCGAGACCCACGACCCAACCGCCGACACGGCGGTTGTTCAGGATGATGCGAACTTTGTCGCCGACCCCAATTGTCGAAACAAACTTGTCAGGTACGGCGTAATCGAAGACCTTGTCCACTCCGGACACATCGGGTACGACCCGTGCGACGAGAAGCGGCGCCGATGTCAGAGGCGTGCGGCCGACTTGAACTCGGCGAGACGGCTCAGTTGTTCCCAGGTGAACTCTGGCAACGGTCGACCAAAGTGACCGTACGCAGCGGTCTTCTTGTAAATCGGTCGCTTGAGGTTGAGGTCACGCACGATCGCTGCCGGACGAAGGTCGAATGTGGCGCGCACTGCGTCTTCGATCGACTCTTCGCTGATGGTGTTGGTACCGAATGTCTCGACGAGGATGCTGACGGGTTGAGCCATGCCAATGGCGTACGCAACTTGCACTTCACACCGCGATGCGGCACCGGCTGCTACCA
>SXWG01000054.1 GCA_005789925.1 Actinomycetota bacterium
AACGTCAGCGAACGCCAACCTTCTTCAGCGGGGGGATTGTGATGGGGAATGGTGACGCTCACGATGGCCGCGATCACGAACACATACGTCACTGCGTTGAAAAGGAAAACATGCCATGGCTCGAGACCGAACCCGAGCAATATCGCCACGAGTATCGGCCCGACGACGCGTGAGCCCTGGATGATGACTGAGTTGAGGGACACGGCTCCCGGTAAGTCTTCGGGCGGAACGAGGCTGGGCAGTGTCGCGCCGAATGCGGGGGCGTTCAGGGCATTGCCAACGCCGACGCCGAGTTGCATGAAGAACAACAACGAGATGTTCGAGTCAAGGGCGGCGCACAACGCCAAGCCTGACGCGAACACGAGTTGCATGGTCTGCGCGCCCGCGAGCCAACGTCGTCGGTCATACCGGTCGGCGATGACGCCACCAGGTATGGAAAGCACGAGCAGTGGTCCAAGCTGGGCGACCATGAAAAGCCCCACGATCCAGGCTTGTTCAGTGCGGTTGTAGATGTAGGCGGGCAGCACGACGTTTTGCATCCAGCTGCCGACATTCGACAGGAAGCTTCCCCACCACATCCGACGAAAGTCGCGATACTGCATCGCGGATCGTGCAGTGCCGGGAGTGAGCAGTTTTTTGCCCTCGCGAGAACCGGTGGTGCGAAACGTGGGGGACATAGGGCGACTGTGACGCTAGTTGTCTCGTTCGAAGAGCGCCGAGATGCTCGTCGCGACGCTGCTGGTCGGCAACAATGAGAGATGTGCAAGACGCGTCCGTGACCGACACCAGCGAGACGACCTACGAGGATGCGAGTTCATGTCGAGCGCGCTACGGAACATTCCCTGAGTGCCCTCATTGTGGTTCATCGCTCATTCCTGAGCATGCTCACTTCAAGTGCACCGCTTGTGGTTGGCGCGACAGTTGTTGTGACTGACGTTGACGGCGTCAGTGACCAGATTCGAATGACACCGGTAGCTTTTCCGCACCGAAGATTCCAGATGTCGCTGGCTTGAACTCCGCTTGACCTGTAAGGGAGAGGTTCGGCATTCTTCGAGCGAGCAACGGAAGTGCCACTTGTAATTCAGCTCGAGCCAATGACGCGCCAAGGCAGTAGTGAATTCCAGAGCCGAACGTCAGCTGAGGTTGTCCCACAGGTTCACGGGTGATGTCGAAGGTCGCAGGGTCTGGAAACACCGAGTCATCGAAATTGGCGACCCCCATCGTGGGGAAGACGACCGTTCCTTTCGGAAACACGATGTCGCGGTATTCGATGTCCTCGGTCGCGTAGCGACCGGTCGCACGAACAGCGCCGAAATAGCGCATGACTTCCTCGACTGCGCGTGGTGCGAGGTCGGGCTGAGATGCGAGCAACGCCCACTGCTCTGGATGGTGCGCGAAAACCGAGATGGCAAGCCCAAGTTGGTTTCGTGTCGTGTCAGTGCCACCGATGATGACGGCCTCGACCATGGTCACCAGTTCTTCGGTCGTCAGTCGGTCGCCTGCTTCCTCTGCGGCAATGAGATCGGTGAGAAGGTCCTCACGAGGCTCTGATCGGCGTTTGTCGATGAGCATGCGGACGTACTCATCGAGGTCGTCTTGGGCTTGCATGATCAGTTCTGCATCACGGTCGAGATTGCCGTTGAAGATGCGAAGAATGTCAGATGCCACCCGGCTGAACAGCTTCCAGTCTTCTTTCGGGGCTCCGAGAAGTTCACAGATGATGGGGATGGGATAGGGCTCGCAGATCGCCGACACGAATTCACATGAACCAACATCGGCGACCGGATCGATGAGGGAGTTCATGACGTCGGCCATGAACGGACGTAGGCGGTCCGCGGAGCGCGGATTGAATGCTGGTGCGACAAGTCGTCGGAGTCGTACGTGTTCGTCTCCGTCGGCCGACAGAATCGACGTGCGCCGTGGACGTGCCTTGTATTTCTCGTTCGTCACGACCTGCATCTCGTTGATGAGGCCGACCGCGCTGTACCAGCGTTTGTCACGCAACACGGCGATGACGTCGCCGTAGTGCAAGATGTTGTAACCGAGCATGCCGCGGGCGATCCACGATGTCGCGGCGGCGTCTTTCAGCGCGGTCAAACGGACGTCGCGGTCGGTGTCAGGACCGAATTCAGGGAGTTGTGGAATGTCGAGGTCGCCGACGATTGTCGCCATGACTGAACCGTATCTTGACAAGTGACCCGGAGGTTCACCCGAAGGCGCGTGACACCTCGACACATGGCACAGACAGTGCATTGGCGACTGGTTCGTTGGTCACCTGCCCGCCGACCACGTTCACGCCATGACGGATTGGTTCTTTCTGCGCCGCCGCATCTCGTGCACCGAGAGTCGCAACGTCGAGAAGATATGGAAGCGTGGCATTGGTGAGTGCGTATGTGCTGGTGTTTGGTACCGCGCCGGGCATGTTTCCTACTGCGTAGTGCACCACACCGTGCAAGTTGTAGGTCGGTTGCATGTGTGTGGTCTCGCGGGTCGTTTCGATGCAACCACCCTGATCGACGGCGACGTCGACGATGACTGAACCAGGCTTCATCGTCTTCACCATGTCTTCTGACACGACGACAGGGGCCCGACCACCAGCCACCAGAACCGCGCCGATGACGAGATCGGCATCTGCCACGCTGCGTTCGATTGCCCCACGATTCGAGGCCAGTGTGACGATGCGACCGCGATGAATCTGGTCGACGTAGCGCAACCGATCGAGGTTCTTGTCGAGCAGCACGACTTCGGCTTCCATGCCTGCGGCGATCCATGCCGCACTCCAGCCGACATTGCCTGCGCCGAGAACCACGACACGTGCCGGTCGCACTCCGGGAGATCCGCCCATCAAGACACCACGGCCACCGTTGTGTCGCTCGAGGAAGTGGGCACCCATTTGTGGAGCGAGTCGACCGGCGATTTCGCTCATCGGTGCAAGCAACGGCAGAGAGCCGTCTTTCAGTTGCACTGTCTCGTAAGCGACAGCAGTCGTGCCAGCGTTGATGAGTGCCTTTGCGACTTCCGGGTATGCGGCGAGATGCAAGTAGGTGAACAACGTGAGGTCCGAGCGGAGGAACTGAAATTCCTCTTGCTTTGGCTCCTTCACTTTGACGACCATGTCGCACGCCCACGCATCGCCGGCTGTGGGCACGATGTCGGCGCCAGCTGCGACAAAATCGGCATCGGTGATCGATGCACCTTCTCCGGCGCCGGTCTCGACGTACACATTGATGCCGAGACGTTCGAACTCGCGGACCCCGTCCGGAGTCAGGGCAACCCGTCCTTCTGCTTGTTTGACTTCTTTGGGCACTCCGACAGTTCGCATCGCGGTCATGCCCATATGTCTATCGCCCGGGAGAACTGTCCGATGTAGGTCCGACAGTGGTCGTGCGACAAGACACGGGCATGTGTACTGGGTTTTCGGGTGCCGCCGATTTCGGACAGACTGTGCCCATGCGCACCTTTCAGAACTTCATCAATGGACAACATCAGGCGGCAAAGGACGGTCGAACCTCGGACGTCATCGACCCTGTGACTGGTGAGAAATACGCCGAGGCTGCGTTGAGTGGGCAGGCCGATGTCGATGCCGCGATGTCCGCTGCAGCAACTGCTTACGAAGAGTGGAAGAACACGACGCCCTC
>SXWG01000055.1 GCA_005789925.1 Actinomycetota bacterium
CGTCGAAGCTGCCTGCACAACCGACCCAGTACAGGTACTCATGGTTGAACGCTGCACCTGGGTCGAGCACGTCGACGTCCAAGTCCTTTGCCCAGTCAGCACGTTCTGCCTGGTTCATGCCCCACGGGTTGCCTTGGTTCTCCATCGAGCGATAGGCATTACCCAATTCGGCAGGGAAGTTCGACTCCATAAGCGACAAGTAACGACGCATGTCGAGAATCTTGTCGAGAATCTCGATGTTGACCGGGCAGTTCTCGTCGCAGGCCTTGCACGTCGTGCACGCCCACACTTCTTCAGCGGTGATGCGCTCGAACAGCGAGTTCGCCCCAATCGTGATTTCCTTGTCGACAGTCAATGGCGGCGACACTGTTCCACCAGGTGCATGAGCGGCAGTCGCAGCCATGACTTCGCCGGTCTTCAACACGATTTCGCGAGGGTCAAGAGGCTTGCCGGTGGCATGAGCTGGGCACACGCTCGTGCAACGACCACACATGGTGCAGGCATCAGTGTCAAGCAGTTGTTTCCATGTGAAGTCTTCGACAACAGCGGCACCGAACGACTCGAGTGATGTCTCTGTGAGATTCGGCATCGCCTTCATCGCACCCTTTGGACGCTCGCGATCCTTCAAGTACATGTTGAGTGGTGACGTGAAGATGTGACGCAACATCGTGATTGGCAAGATTGCAAGAAACGCGATGAACGAGAGAACGTGCAAGACCCACATCGCTTGGTGCCAGTTCTCCGCCGCACCGAGCGACAGACCATCGACGGTTTGCGATAGCGGATACCCGATGAAGCTCCACTTCTCGAACGACATGTCTTTGCCGCCGATTTCTGATACGGCGATTCGGAACATCTCAGCGAGGTAGCCCGACACACCGATTGCGAACAACACTCCGAGGATGATTGCGTGCTCTGGCTTCGACTTGATGCGAATGCGGTACGGCCGTTGCACATAGCGACGCACAATGGCCCACACGACACCACCTGTGAACATGAGACCAGCGAAGTCTCCGACGAATGCGTATGCCTGGTACACGCCGCCGTGCAAGAACTTCAAAGATTCGGGCAATTGATGGTCGATCTCAAGTGTCGTGGTGACACCAAGCAACACAAGGAAGCCGAAGTAGATCATCGAGTGCATGAGGCCCGCTGCGCTGTCACGCAACAGCGTGCGCATGTACACACCCGCGCGGTAATCAGCCAAACGGCGCTTCACGTTCTTCGGTGTCGTCTTTCGACGATCGGGCGCACCGCGCTCCCAGTTACGCATACGGTCGGCGAAGCGGAACGAACCCCACACCAACATCACGGGGATGACCGTGTAGAACGCAGCCTTCAGCGCGCTTGGAATGCCCTCAAACACATGGCGTGTGACTTCAGATTCGCTGTGCCACTTGGTGAAATTCGGAATGACGCCGGACATCAGGGTGAACACACCCATGAAGAGTCCGATGCCGATTGAAATTTGATGTGGGCGAATGCGCTTCTTCTCTGTTGAGGCGGCTTCTGGGGATGCAGTGTGCGTGCTCATGGCACAGAGAACGCTAGTCCCGAGGACCGACGAGTTGGGCAGTTGACGACAGGATGTGCGGTCGTGAAATTGCTGGAATCAGCCGTAATACGCGCGATCGAGGTCACGGATGCGTGTGGCGAGGGCGGAGAGCAACTTGTGGGCCACTGACGGCACCTTGTCGATGACGCCGTAGAGGTTGCGCTGGCTGATCACGAGCAAGGTGCAGTCGGTTTCGGCGCTCACCGATGCAGTGCGCGGGCCGTGGTCCAACAGTGACAACTCACCAATGACCGAACCTTCGCTGAGCGACGTGACCTTCTTGCTGTTGCGACGTACGACGACGACACCTTTCAACAAGATGTATGCCTCACGACCAGTCTGACCTTGGTCGACGATCAAAGTGCCGGCCTTCACACTGACCTCGTCGGCTGCTTTCGCGATGCGCTCGAGTTCCTTGTTCGAGCACGACGAGAACAACGGAACGTTGCGAAGATGTTGAAGCGAAGCTTTGAGACTGGCCATATGAAGAACTATACGCCCATTTCCGAAGTGGGTTGTCAGCCCTGCGTCTGATTCGCCACTACCTCTGCAGCTTTCGCGATGGCATCTTGGTCGCCGAGGTAACGCGCAGAAATCATCGACACCTTGTCGCCTGTGATGTCGAGTTGGTAGTGACGTGGAACACCGGTGGGGATGTTCAATTCAGCGATGTCAGCCTCGGACACATTCTCCAACTGCATCAGCAACGCACGAAGTGAGTTCCCGTGGGCGGTGATCAGCACGTTCATGCCCGCCTTTAACTGCGTCACCACTTCGGAGTGGAAGTACGGCATGACTCGTTCGACCACATCCTTCAGACATTCCGTGGCGGGCAACGAACGAGCGTCGACGAAGCGGTACCGAGCGTCATTGCGCGGGTGTTCGGGACTGTCGTCGGTGACGGGAGGGGGTGGCACATCGAAGCTGCGTCGCCAAAGGTGTGTCTGATCGGCGCCGTGTTGTTCGACCGTCGCCTTCTTATCCAAGCCTTGGAGGGCCCCGTAATGCCGTTCATTCAGTCGCCAGTCGCGCTGTACTGGAAGCCAGACCTGGCCCATCTCTTGCAGTGCGAGGTGGCAGGTCAGCACCGCACGGGTGAGTAAAGAGGTGTGGGCGATGTCGAACACCAGGCCCTCGGCCGCCATGGTGGCTCCAGCAGCAACCGCCTCGGCCTCACCTTGGGTCGAGAGGGGAACGTCGTGCCACCCAGTGAAGAGGTTCAGCTGGTTCCACGTGCTTTGACCATGGCGCAAGATAACGAGGGAACCGACCACGCGCCCATCGTACGTCTGGGTCGCTCCAAGGGCGGAAACCACGGAAAATCAGGAGTCCACAAAACTTTAGTCACTTTCACTCAAGTTTTGTGACATACAAGTTGCCAAGTTCAGGGGGCAGGTCTAGTCTGACGCCGTATCCCCCCTGGGTCGCCCCCCGACCCAGTTACTCACGAAAACGGAGACCCCCATGGCAAAAGCAGTCGGTATCGACCTCGGAACCACCAACTCAGTCGTGGCCTTCCTTGAAGCCGGTGACCCGATCGTGGTCCCCAACTCCGAGGGTGCCCGAACCACCCCGTCGGTCGTCGCATTTTCGAAGACCGGTGAGGTGCTCGTCGGCGAAGTGGCGAAGCGCCAGGCCATCACAAACCCCGATCGCACGTTCCGCAGCGTGAAGCGCCACATGGGCGAGAACTGGAAGTCCGACGACATCGACGGCAAGCAGTACACGCCACAGGAGATCAGCGCACGCACGCTCATGAAGTTGAAGCGTGACGCCGAAGCGTATTTGGGTGACACAGTCACACAGGCGGTCATCACCGTACCTGCGTACTTCGACGATGCACAGCGCACAGCAACAAAAGAGGCGGGGCAGATCGCAGGGCTCGAAGTGTTGCGCATCATCAATGAGCCAACCGCAGCTGCACTCGCTTACGGACTCGACAAAGCATCACAAGACGAGACCGTGCTCGTGTTCGACCTCGGTGGCGGAACCTTCGACGTGTCGGTGTTGGAAATTGGTGACGGTGTGTTCGAAGTGAAGAGCACACACGGTGACACCCATCTCGGTGGCGATGACTGGGACCAGCGCATCATCGATTGGTTGGTGCAGCAGTTCAAAGGTGCTCACAACATCGACCTCGCACAAGACCGCATGGCAACACAACGTCTGAAGGAAGCAGCCGAAAAAGCGAAGATTGAACTGTCACAAGTGCAGCAGACTCAAATCAACCTTCCGTTCATTACTGCAACTGCAGAAGGACCATTGCACCTCGACGAGACGTTGTCACGTGCGAAGTTCCAAGAAATGACAGCTGACCTCATCGAACGTTGTCGCGTGGCATTCGAACAAGCCATCAAAGATGCCGGCCTCACGAAAGGTCAGATCAACCATGTCATCTTGGTGGGTGGTTCCACACGTATGCCGGCGGTACAAGACCTCGTCATGGCACTCACCGGTAAAGAAGCGAACAAGTCGGTGAACCCCGACGAAGTCGTGGCTGTCGGCGCGGCCATTCAGGCTGGTGTCTTGAAGGGCGACGTCAAAGACGTGTTGCTCCTCGACGTCACTCCGTTGTCGCTCGGTATCGAAACGAAGGGTGGTGTCATGACGCGTCTCATCGAGCGCAACACGACCATTCCCACGCGACGTACCGAAGTGTTCACAACTGCTGATGACAATCAGCCGTCGGTTGAAATTCACGTCTTGCAGGGTGAGCGCGAAATGGCCAGCTACAACAAGACGCTCGGCAAGTTCCAGCTCGTTGATCTGCCACCGGCACCACGTGGTGTTCCGCAGATCGAAGTCACTTTCGACA
>SXWG01000056.1 GCA_005789925.1 Actinomycetota bacterium
CGTCATCATGGACGTCGTTACGCCTGAACAGGCGCGCATCGCGGAAGATGCTGGGGCATGTGCAGTCATGGCGCTCGAGCGAGTGCCGGCCGACATCCGCAAAGACGGTGGTGTCGCGCGCATGAGTGACCCAGAAATGATCGAGGGAATCAAGGCCGCAGTCACGATTCCGGTTATGGCAAAGGCTCGCATCGGCCACTTCGTCGAAGCACAGATACTTGAGTGGCTCGGTGTCGATTTCGTCGACGAATCAGAAGTGCTCACTCCCGCCGATGAAGCACATCACATCGACAAGTTCGCCTTCACCGTCCCATTCGTGTGCGGTGCCACCAATCTTGGGGAAGCGCTGCGCCGCATCTCGGAAGGTGCATGCATGATTCGCTCGAAAGGCGAGGCAGGCACCGGTAACATCGTTGAAGCGGTCCGACACCTTCGATCGATTCTCGGCGACATTCGACGCATCACTCAAGCCGATTCGGCAGAGCTGTTCGACTGGGCCAAGAAATTGCAAGCCCCACTTCCGCTCGTGCAAGAACTCGCGCAGACCGGAAAATTGCAGGTACCGCTGTTTTGTGCGGGAGGAATTGCCACACCTGCTGACGCAGCACTCGCCATGCAGCTAGGGGCTGAAGCGGTCTTCGTCGGCTCCGGCATCTTCAAGAGCGCCGACCCTGCTCCACGAGCAAAGGCGATTGTCGAAGCGACCACCAATTTCCGTGACCCACACATTCTCGCGAAAGTCAGTCGTGGTCTTGGCGCCCCGATGACAGGTATCGGAATGGATGCCGTCAACGAGCGTTACGCCGAGCGCGGCTGGTAGCCAAGGCTCTCTCATGAATGCGAGGCCCCCAGGTGAACGTGCGAGTCGGTGTGCTCGCGGTGCAGGGAGCTTTTCTCGCTCACGCTGACATTCTCGAACAACTCGGTGTCACACCGGTGGAAATTCGACAACCAGCACATCTCCGCGATATTGATGCGATCGTGTTGCCGGGAGGCGAGTCGGGCACGATGTCAAAGCTGTTGGCGTCGACTGGGTTGCATGAGCCACTTGGCGAACTGCTTGCATGTGGGTTGCCTGCATTTGGAACATGCGCCGGAATGATCCTCCTCGCCTCGTCCATCCTTGACGGTCGTGACGATCAACGCTGTTTTGGTGCCATCGACATCGAAGTTCGTCGTAATGCGTATGGTCGCCAGGTCGACAGTTTCGAAGCCGACATCGACACCACCTTCGGTGAGTTTCATGGTGTGTTTATCCGCGCACCGCGAATAGAGACATGCGGTGCAGGTGTCGAAGTGCTCGGTTCTCACCGCGGCGAGCCGGTGTTGGTCGGCCAGGGCACGGCACTGGCGGCGGCGTTTCATCCCGAGTTGAGCGGCGACACGCGTATCCACCGATTCTTTCTCTCACATGTCGCAGGTCTCATTCCTGCGGAGACCACACCGACAGCAAAGGGGCAGTGACCATATGTCCGGACATTCCAAATGGGCGACCATCAAACATAAGAAAGGCGCGGCAGACAAAGCGCGCGGAAAGTTGTTCGCCAAGCTTGCTCGACAAATCGAAGTGGCCGCGCGTCAAGGAGGGGGAGACATCGATTCGAATGCGTCGTTGCGGACCATGGTCCTGAAGGCCAAGGCCGCCCAGATGACGAAAGACGCGATCGACCGTGCGATCAAACGTGGCATCGGTGAGACGTCCGGTGCGTCCTATGAATCGATCACCTACGAGGGCTATGCACCTGGTGGTGTCGCGGTGCTCATCGATGTCTTGACCGACAACCGGAACCGGACTGCCTCTGACGTGCGCAGCGTTTTCTCGAAATTCGGTGGTGCGATGGCCGAGCCGGGAGCCGTCGGTTGGCAATTCTCGCGACGTGGGGTCATCTTCCTCGCGGGCTCCGCGTCAGAAGACGACGTGATGGTCGCCGCGCTCGAAGCCGGGGCCGACGACGTCTCCCAAGACGGAGATCTGTGGAAGATCATGACTGATCCGTCCGTCGTCTATGACGTGAAGGACAAGTTGGACGCCTCCGGACTGGAGGTGCAGTCCGCCGAAAGCACGATGGTGTCGTCGAACGTCATCGATGTCACAGACAAAGACGACGCGCGGAATATCCTTCGCATCATGGATGCACTCGAGGACAATGACGACGTGCAGGACGTCTACTCCAACTTCGACATTGACGAGACCATCATGCAGGAGGTCGGTTGATGGCAGTGGCGGTCGGGGACGTCGCTCCTGACTTCACGCTCCCCGGTACTGGTGGCACGTACACGTTGTCTCAGTTCCGGGGTCAACTTGTCGTGTTGGTGTTCTATCCCGGCGATGACTCGCCGGTCTGCACGAAACAGCTGAACACATACAATGACGACTTGAGCGAGTTCACTCACGTCGGCGCCCAGGTGCTCGCCATCTCGGCCCAGGACATCGCGAGTCATGAAACGTTCGCGCAGAAGCACCGATTCGGATTTCCGTTACTTGCCGACGTCGACAAATCAGTGGCGCAGAGCTACGGCACTGTGGGACCACTCGGTTTTCCCCGACGCAGCGTGTTTGTGGTTGATGAGGTGGGCCTGGTCGTCTACGCCCACCGCGCCATCGCGGGGCTCACGTTTCGTCCAGTGTCGGAGATCATCGAAGCTATTGCCGGCACTCGGCGCTGACGTCATCGTTGGCCCACGGCACCGTTTGACACGAGCCGACCCAGTGCCTGGCTGGGGTTCACCATTGACTCGGCGACCACCGGTACAATACGAACTTATGTTCGCCCCGTCCACCTCTCGGCCATCTGAGTCAGGTGCGTCGGTCCGCCGGGTCCTTGGCGTCGACCCGGGTCTCACCCGGTGTGGGTATGCGGTGCTCGAGGCCGTTGGTGCACGTGTCACCAATGTCGTAAGCCTCGGAGTGATCTCGACGTCGCGTGACCACGACGTACCGTCACGATTGGCTGAGCTCCACCGGGAGCTCGTTGCACTTCTCGAGGAATGTCAACCAGATGATGTCGCAGTCGAGCGAGTTTTCTTTCAGAACAATGTGCGGACAGCGATGTCGGTGGGCCAAGCAAGTGGTGTCGCGTTGTCGCTCGCCGCATTGCGCGGTCTCACTGTTCAGCAATACACCCCGAGCCAAGTCAAAGATGCGGTCGCTGGTTGGGGTGGTGCCGACAAAACCCAGGTGCAACGAATGGTGCAGGCACGTCTCGGCTTGTCCCGACCACCACAGCCTGCCGATGCAGCAGATGCTGCGGCAATCGCTCTGTGTCACATTGCTTGTTCCAGTTCGTTGATCGCTGCGCATCTTCCAAGAGGTGTCGCATGATCGGTGCACTTCGTGGTTGCGTCGTTGAGCGCCGTCATCCGAGCACAGTTCTTCTCGAAGTCGGCGGTGTGGGGTATCTCTGTGCGGTGACCCCGCCCACGTTTGCCGAGCTTGAACCAACGACCACGGTGTATCTCCATGTGCATCACCACATTCGGGAGGATGCCCAGACTCTCTTCGGTTTTCTCACACGTGACGAGAAGGACACCTTCGAGCAGCTCATCTCGGTCCACGGAGTCGGCCCATCACTTGCACTGTCCATACTCGCGGTTCATTCGCCGCATTCATTGGTCGACGTCGTCGCAACATCCGATGTGGCTGCACTCACTTTGGTGCCCGGCGTCGGCAAGAAGACCGCAGAGCGACTGCTCGTGGAACTGAAGAACAAAATCACGAGCAGCACACTCGATGACGTCACGGGAGGCGGGTCGTCGCCAGCATCTATCGTCGGGTCGGTGCGCGAGGCCCTCATCGGTCTCGGTTACGGAACTGACGAGATTCGCGATGTGTTGCGTGACGTCGGCTCCGCAGGTGACGCCGAATCGCTGCTCCGCGATGCATTGACGACCTTGGGGGCTCGTCGTGCGTGAGGAATTCCTCGACCCGGGTCTGCATCACGACCGAGAGGCGTCAGAAGAAGCAGGACTTCGACCGAGAGAACTCGACGAATTCGTCGGTCAACAAGAGTTGAAGAACCACCTTGACATCGTCCTCGGCGCAGCACGTCAACGCGGTGAAGCAGCCGACCACATCTTGCTCGCTGGTCCACCAGGGCTCGGAAAAACAACGATGGCCGGAATCGTCGCCGCCGAGATGGGAGTGGCACTTCACGTGACGTCGGGACCTGCACTCGAGCGTGCTGGTGACCTCGCGGCCATCCTCACGAAATTGGGTCATCGCGATGTGCTCTTCATCGACGAAATCCATCGACTGTCGCGGGTCGTCGAGGAAATTCTGTATCCGGCGATGGAAGACTTCCAGCTCGACATCGTTGTTGGGAAAGGTCCTGCTGCCTCGTCGATACGTCTGACCTTGCAGCCGTTCACACTCGTCGGAGCGACCACGCGCACCGGAATGATCACCGGTCCACTGCGTGACCGCTTCGGTCTGGTTGCGCGTCTTGAGTACTACTCGACGCTCGAGCTCGAGCGCATCGTCACACGCGCGGCATCAATCCTCGGGGTTTCCATCGATGCAACCGGCGCGAGCGAGATCGCACGTCGAAGCAGAGGAACTCCGCGAATCGCCAATCGTCTGTTGCGGCGTGTACGCGATTTCGCCGAAGTGCGTGCTGACGGGCGCATCACGACGGGTGTGGCACTCGAAGCGCTGGAGTTGTTCGGAGTGGACGAGCTCGGTCTTGACAAAGTCGACCGTGCAATTCTCAAAGCATTGTGCTCTCAGTTTTCTGGCGGACCTGTCGGTCTCTCCACGCTCGCAATCGCAGTCGGTGAACAACCAGAGACAATCGAAGATGTCTATGAGCCCTTTCTCATTCAGAATGGGCTCATTCAGCGGACACCACGTGGTCGAGTGGCGACCGATGCATCGTGGCGCTACGCCGAGTCGCCGTAGCCTTGTCGCGTGCGGCTGAGTGACATCGACTACGAACTTCCCGAATCACTCATCGCTCAACGCCCCATCGAACCGCGTGACGCAGCGCGTCTACTTGTCGATGGGGGTGAGGGTCCACCATCACATGCTCACGTTCGCGACTTGGTCGACATTCTCCAGGATGGCGATCTTCTGGTGGTGAACGACACTCGCGTGATTCCCGCGCGACTCAACCTCACACGTACGACTGGTGGCGCAGCAGAAGTGTTGTTGCTCGAGCCGTTGACGCCTGACTATGTCTCCTGGGAGGCGCTCATCCGGCCGGCACGGAAATTGAAGGTGGGAGAGCACCTCACGTGGTTCGGCAAGCCTGTCGTGCGCATCGGAGAACGATGTGAAGCTGGCGACACGTTTCGTATCGACATTCTCGACGCTGATCCGCTGGCACGAATCACTTCCTCGGGCACGATGCCACTGCCGCCATACATCCGTGCGTCGATCGAGGATCCAGAGCGCTACCAGACCGTGTACGCGCACGTTGCCCGCTCTGCGGCTGCACCGACCGCTGGTCTGCATTTCACCGATGAGTTGCTCGTCGCGCTTCAAGCAAAAGGTGTGCAGATGGCTCGGGTCGAACTGGTGGTCGGCCTCGACACGTTCAAACCCGTGACGGCAGAAAATCCGCTCGAACACCGTATTCACAGCGAGATGTATCGAGTCGGTCAAGATGTTCTTGATGCGTGCTCCTCGGCCAAACGTGTCGTTGCCGTCGGCACGACGGCGACACGAGCGCTCGAGTCGGCTGCCACTTTTGGAACGCTCGAAGGCCGTACCGAACTTTTCATCACGCGTGGGTATGAGTGGAAAGTCGTCGACGTGTTGATGACCAATTTCCACATGCCCTGCACATCGCTTCTTTTGCTTGTCGACGCGTTCATCGGCTCTCGTTGGCGTCGGCTCTATCAAACGGCGATCGAGGAGAAGTACAGGTTCTTGTCATTCGGAGACGCGATGTTGCTTGATCGCCATCTGAAAGTTGCCTCCTGATGCATGTCGCCGAATTTCGACAGGCTTCAGCGGACGGCTCCGCGCGTAGCGGAAGCGTGACGCTCGCTCGGGGTACGTACAACACGCCATGCTTCATGCCGGTGGGTACACGGGGAGCTGTGAAGTATCTCAGCGCGATCGACTACGAGGCGCTCGGCGCCGAGATCGTCCTCGGAAACACCTACCACCTCATGCTGCGACCGGGGGCCGAACTCATCGAGCAAATGGGTGGTCTCGGCGCTTTTGCAGCCTGGAAGGGACTGACACTCACTGACTCTGGCGGGTTTCAGGTCTTCTCGCTCGATCCGAAAGTCGACGACGACGGTGTGACGTTTCGCTCCACCTATGACGGATCGACGCATCGCTTCACACCTGAGATTGCAGTCGACGTACAGCAAAAGTTGGGTGCTGACATTCAGATGGTCCTTGACGTGTGTCCACCATTGCCGTCGTCTGCCGATGTCGTGCGACTCGCTCTCGAGCGAACCAGTGCGTGGGCCACACGAGCGCGTGCGTGTCACACGCGGCACGATCAGAGCCTTTTTGGCATCGTCCAAGGTGGCATCAGCGAAGCGATGCGCGCAGAGAGCGCACGTCGCACGGTCGATCTTCAGTTCGACGGTTACGGCATCGGCGGCCTCTCAGTCGGTGAGACGCGGGAAGAGATGTTGCCCGCGCTCGCTGCGGCCATTGAACATCTGCCGGTGGACAGACCCCGATACCTGATGGGTGTCGGCGATCCTGCGTCACTTGTCGAAGCAGTCGCACTCGGTGTCGACCAGTTCGACTGCGTGCTGCAGACACGACTCGGCCGACACGGAACTGCACTGACATCGACCGGGAAAGTGCATCTCAAGAATGCCGCCAACAAACTTCTCGACACGCCGATCGACATCGCATGTCCGTGCTGGGTGTGTGAGCGCCACAGCCGCGCCTACATCCGACATCTCTTCCAAGTGGGGGAGCCCACTGCAAGCCGTCTGGTGTCTGTTCACAACATCGCATGGACCCTGAAGTTGATGTCGGACATGCGCCGTTCCATCACGGACGGCACGTTCGACACCCTGCGCCGCGAGGTCCTGACCGTCTGGGGCTAGTGCTTCACCTATAGACTTCACTCTCGTGCATCTCGCAGTTCTTGCCTCCGGTACGTCATCCAGTAGTGGGGGCTCGGCCCTCTTCCAGTTGTTTTTCTTCGGCGCCATCTTTGTCGCCATGTATTTCCTGCTGCTGCGCCCACAGCGCCGCCGCATGAAAGAGACCCAGAACCTGCAGAGCAGTCTCGCTGTCGATGACGAAGTTGTTCTGTCATCCGGAGTGATCGGCTTCATCTCCGCAATTGACGGTGACGTTCTGTGGCTCGACATCGCGGAAGGTGTCGAAATTCGAGTCTTGAAATCTGCTGTCGCACGCAAGATCGACACGTCACGCGAAGCCGCAGGCGGCGACCCCAAGTCGGACACGTCCAAGTAAACGACGCTCCATGCGCCGACGACTTCTCGTTCCTCTCATTTCCGTCCTCTTGATCGCCTTTGGCGGTCTCGGTGCGAACTTGTTGGCCGGCAACTCTCCGGCACTCGGGCTCGACCTTCAGGGTGGAGTCTCGGTGACATTGCAGCCGGTCGGAGAATACGAAGCGAACGCACTCGACGTCGCCGTCGAAATCATCCGTCAACGTGTCGACTCACTCGGCGTCGCTGAGCCAGAGATCATCCGTCAAGGTGGCACGGTCGTGGTCAATCTTCCTGGCGTGAAAGACCAACAAAAGGCACTCGACCTCGTTGGTCGAACAGGAGAGTTGACTCTGCGTCCGGTGTTGCAGATGGGCACGACATCGACGACAACGTCGACAGTGTCAGGTGCGCCGACGACGAGCACGGCGGAGCAGACCACGACGACCGCAGCAGACATCGCAACCGGACCAGGAAGTGCGCGACGCGCAGCATCGACGACGATCACGCCGACGACGATTGCGCGGACCGACACCACGGCCCCGCAACAGACCGAACTTCCCGAAGGACAAGACATCCTCGCTGACAAGGACGGATCGTTCGTGTACCTCGTCGGCCCGATCGCGGCGACGGGCGAAGTGTTCGAGAACGACGCGAGTGCCGAGATTCAAAACGGTTCGTGGGTCGTCGTGGTGACGTTGCGTTCTGGCGCAGTCGGCGAGGACCAGTGGAACGCAGTTGCGTCACAGTGCTTCAACAAGGCAGAGACGTGTCCGAGTCAGCAACTTGCGATCGTGCTTGACGGCGAAGTCATCTCGGCTCCGGTCGTGCAAGAGCCCACGTTCACCGGTGGAAGCGTGCAGATCAGTGGTGACTTCACCGAGGACGAAGCTCGTCAGCTCGCAAAGATCCTTGAGTTCGGCGCCGTTCCGGTGAAGTTCGATGCGCCCACGGCACAGGCAGTGTCGGCGACGCTCGGCACAGACTCACTTCGTGCGGCAGTCGTGTCGGGTGCAGTCGGGGTGTTGCTGGTGCTGCTCTACCTGTTCCTCTATTACCGACGTATCGCATTGGTCGTGCTGTTCGGGTTAGCCGTGTCTGGGTCACTCCAGTGGAGCGTCATCTCATGGCTTTCCCGTACCAACGGTCTCGCACTCACCCTTGCCGGCACGGCCGGAATCATCTTGTCCGTCGGTGTCACGGTCGACTCGTATGTGGTCTTTTTCGAGAAGTTGAAGGACTCTTTGCGCTCCGGGCGACGTCTGAAGAATTCTGCACAACGTGAGTTCACTACAGCATGGCGCACCATTCTCGTTGCAGACACGGTGTCGCTCATTGGTGCATTGGTGTTGTGGTGGTTGACCGTTGGAGCAGTGCGCGGATTTGCCTTCTTCCTCGGAC
>SXWG01000057.1 GCA_005789925.1 Actinomycetota bacterium
CACACCGGACGTTTCTTGAAACCGATGTTGACCACCTCTGGGGCCGACAAGCATGTGGCGGATGTGAAGAAGAAAGTGACACGTTCTGCAAAGCCCACCGCGAATCCGGCAAAGAAGGTGGACAAGAAAGTCACCAAGAAGGTCGCGCGTGGTCGCTAAGCCGACTCCGTCGTCCATTCCGGAGTCGCCGGGTTCCTATCAATTCAAAGACGTGCACGGGCGCGTCATATATGTGGGTAAAGCGAGCAACTTGCGATCTCGCGTGTCTCAATACTTTCAAGACGCTCGTCATCTGCATCCACGAACAGTCGCAATGGTCGCAGCTGCCGAGTCCGTGGAGTGGATCGAGGTCCGCAACGAAGTCGAAGCATTGATGCTCGAATACAACCTCATTAAACAACACCGACCGCGATTCAACGTCCGACTCCGCGACGACAAGAGCTACCCGTTCTTGGCTGTCACCATCGACGAGCAGTGGCCCCGTGCAGTGGTGATGCGCGGCACGAAACGCAAAGGCACAAAGTACTTCGGTCCGTATGCGCATGCATACGCAATCCGCGACACGCTCGATCTTTTGCTGAGAACGTTTCCGGTGCGCACCTGTTCACCTGGCAAGTTCAACCAGCACAGCAAACTCGGTCGTCCCTGCCTTCTCTTCCACATCGAGAAGTGTTCCGGGCCCTGCGTCGGCGAGGTCGACAAGAAGGCATACGACTCGATGGTGAGCGGGCTCTGCGAATTTCTCGAGGGCGACGTGGATGCCGTCGTCGAAGAACTTGAAGAAAAGATGAAGGTTGCCTCTGAGGCGCAGGAATACGAAGTTGCCGGACGCACACGGGACCGATTGCACGCTGTGCGACGCGCGAGCGAGAAGCAGTTGATGGTGGGGTCTCGTGACGAAGACTTCGACATCATCGCAGTCGCCAATGACGAACTCGAGGCGTCAGTACAGGTGTTCTTCGTGCGAAAAGGTCGGGTACTCGGCCGTAAGGGCTACATCCTCGACAAAGTCGAGGAGTTGTCCGTGTCCGGGGTCGTCGGTCGAACAATCGAAAGCCTCTACGGCGACCCACCGCCGCTTGGGGTGCCGAAGTTCGTGCTCGTGCCAGATCTTCCGGAGGAGGTCGCTGTATATGAGGAGTGGCTGAAGAGTTTGCGCGGCACGCGGGTCGACATCCGCGTGCCGCAAAAGGGTGACAAGCGCGAACTGCTCGAGACGGTGACGCGAAATGCCTCTGAAGAGTTTCTTCGACACCGATTACGACGCGCCGCAGACCACAATGCGCGTAGTCGCGCATTGACTGAGCTTCAAGACGCGCTCGGCCTGCCAGAGGCTCCGTTGCGTATCGAGTGCTACGACATGGCTCACCTTCAGGGTCAGGACTATGTGGGTTCGATGGTGGTGATGGAGGATGGACTTCCCGTGAAACGCGAATACCGTCGCTTCAAAGTGCGAACAGTCGAAGGAAATGACGACTACGCCGCCATGGGAGAAGTCTTGCGTCGACGACTTGAGGCCTACGTGGAGGAAAGAGACACACCACGTGAGGACGGCGCGAAGCCAGGGAAATTCGCGTATCCGCCTCAGTTGCTCTTGGTGGACGGCGGCAAGGGCCAACTTGGTGTCGCGATTCAAGTCGTGTCTGACCTCGGCCTTGAAGACGAAATTCCCGTCGCCTCTCTCGCGAAACGATACGAAGAGGTCTTTGTACCTGGGAGATCAGAACCGATTCGTATCGGGCGCGGCAGTGACGCTTTGTTCATGTTGCAACGCATCAGAGACGAAGCTCACCGTTTCGCCAACACATTTCATCGTGAGATACGCGGAAAACGAATGTTGGTGTCCGAGCTTGACGGCATTCCGGGGCTCGGTAAGACGAGAGCGGCTCGACTTCTGCAGGAACTCGGCGACATTCAGGCAATACGGTCGACACAGAGGGAGCAATTTGACCAGTTGAAATGGTTGCCAGCGAAAGTTGCTGACGCCGTGTTCGAGCGTTTTCATCCGGCCATCTCCGGCGATACGAACGCAGAGCAACATGACGGGTGAGAACAGGCGTCTTTGGGAGGCAAACGCACCATGGTGGATCGAGAATTTCACAGAGGGTGTTGACCCGGAATATCAAGACCAGATCATTCCGCTGCTGAGATCAGAGGTTGCCGGCGGGAAGCGGCTGCTCGACGTCGGCTGTGGGGAGGGACAACTCGCGCGCGTCATCGCCGAATCGGGTGCAGACGTCATCGGGGTCGAGGTCACGACAGCCCAGCTCGACATCGCTTCGCAGCGTCGTGGTGGAGCGCGGTACGTTCAGGCCTCGAGCGACAACCTGCCGTTCGCATCCGGCACATTTGACACCGCTGTCGTGTGCCTCGTGTTCGAGCACGTCGACTTGCTCGATGAATCAATCGCTGAAATCGCAAGAGTCCTCGAGCCAGGCGGTCGATTCTGTTTCTTCCTCAATCATCCACTTCTCCAGACACCGGGAAGTGGATGGATCGACGATCACATCATCGACCCACCAGAGCAGTATTGGCGTATCGGGGCGTATCTCGTGGAGACCGAATCCATCGAGGAGGTGCAACCTGGCGTACACATTCGCTTCGTTCATCGCCCGTTGTCGGTGTATGTCAACACGCTCGCTCGACACGGCCTTACTATTGAAGCCATGGTCGAGCCCGAGCCGCCCGAATCCTTCTTAGCGCGTGCTCCCGAGTATCGGCTGGCGCACACTGTTCCCAGGCTCCTGTATCTCCGGACGCGGAAGCAATGACAGACATCCTCGTCATCACGGGCCTGAGCGGTGCCGGTCGTTCGCAGGCTGCCGATGACCTCGAAGATCTTGGTTGGTTTGTGGTCGACAATCTTCCTGTGGTGCTCGTCGACAAGGTTGTCGAGTTGTCCGGTGAATCCGGTGGAGCCATCGATCAACTGTGTCTCGTCGTCGGCAATGTCCGACAGCAGACATCGGTGCTTGCCTCGATATCAAGCCTGCGCGAGTCCGGTCATCGTGTACGACTGATGTTTCTCGAGGCATCCACCCGGGAGTTGGTCACCCGTTACGAAGCAACGCGCCGAAAGCACCCGTTCGTCGAGGAAGGACTCGGCCTCGAGGCACTCATCGAGCGTGAACGTGCGATTCTCGAAGAAGTGCGCGCAGCTGCAGACCTGGTGATCGACACGACAGGCTTGAACATCCACCAATTGAAGTCGAAGTTGGTGGAAATGTTCGGCCCGACGTCTTCGAAGGATGTGCTTCAGGTCACCGTGTCATCGTTCGGCTTCAAGCACGGCCTTCCCCTCGATGTCGACATGGTCCTCGACGTGCGATTCCTTCCCAATCCACATTGGGATGATCGACTACGCCCGATGACTGGTCTTGACGATGCAGTGCGTGATTTCGTCATGTCTCAACCGGCATCGACGGAGTTTCTCAATCGAACGCTGTCACTGCTCGAGCTGGTGCTACCGGCGTATGTGCAGGAAGGACGAAGCTACTTCACATTGGCTGTCGGCTGCACGGGGGGTCGACACAGGTCTGTGGTGCTCGCCGAATCCATTGCAGGGGGCATTCGCGATCTTGGGTACACGCCACGAGTTACTCATCGCGACATGTCCGCGCACTAGGGTCGACTCGTTATCTAAAGGGGTGATGGCCCCTGGTTGAAGGGACGACGAATGACTGTACGGGTTGGTATCAACGGATTCGGTCGAATCGGACGCAATTTCTTCCGAGCGGCGCGAGCGCGTGGGGCGGACATCGAAATCGTGGCAGTGAACGACCTTGGGTCGCTCACGACGATGGCACACCTTCTGAAGTACGACTCCGTTCTCGGCGTGTTGCCGAACAAGATCGAGGCTGTCGACGGGGGCATCAGCGTCGACGGAAGCATCCTGAAAGTTCTGTCAGAGCGTGATCCGAAGAACCTGCCGTGGGGGTCATTGGGAGTGGACCTGGTCGTCGAGAGCACCGGGTTCTTCACGGATCGCGACAAGGCTGCAGCACATCTTGACGCTGGCGCGCCACTCGTCGTCGTGTCTGCGCCGGCGAACGGTGCTGACGCGACATTCGTATACGGCGTCAATCATCAAGATTTCGACCCGAAGAAGCACAAGGTGGTGTCGAATGCGAGTTGCACAACGAACTGCTTCGTCCCGTTGGTGAAGGTGCTCGATGACAACTTCGGCGTCGAAAACGGCTTGATGACGACTGTGCATGCATACACCGGAGACCAGCAGCTCGTCGACGGACCACACAGCGATCTTCGACGTGCACGTGGTGCTGCGATCAACATCACGCCGACGAGCACCGGTGCTGCACGGGCCACGAGCCTCGTGATGGAAGCGATGAAGGGCAAACTTGACGGAACTGCACTTCGTGTTCCGGTGCCGACTGGTTCGATCACTGACCTCGTTGCGAATCTCAAGAAGCCCGCCACCGCCGATGAGATCAACGCTGCTTTCAAGAAGGCTGCAGATGGCCCGCTGAAGGGAGTGCTCGAATACACAGACGCTCCGATCGTGTCGAGTGACATCGTCACGAACCCCCACAGCTGCATCTTTGACAGTGGCCTCACGATGAGCATGGGCTCGCTCGTGAAAGTTCTCGGTTGGTACGACAACGAATGGGGCTATTCGAACCGGCTGGTCGACCTTGCGTTGCATGTCGGCGCCGTCATGAAGTGAGGTCGGCTGGTGCCGCGCATTCCGACACTTGAAGACTTGGGAGACGTCGCTGGAAAGCGCGTCCTCGTGCGCACAGATTTCAACTGTCCGATGGAGGGCCCAGAGGATGCTCGCACCATCACCGATGATTTCCGCATCCGTGCGGCGCTGCCGACAATCAATTGGCTGACCGAGCGTGGTGCGACAGTGGTGTGCGCGAGCCACCTCGGGCGTCCGAAAGGTGCGCCTGTCACCAAGTATTCGATGGAGCCGGTCCGGCGGCGGCTCGCCGAGCTAGCGCCCGGTGTCGAGCTACTCGAAAATCTTCGATTCAATTCCGGAGAAGAGAAGAACGACGCTGATTTTGTCGCACAACTCGTGCGCGGCGTCGATGCGTACGTGAACGATGCGTTCGGTGCCGCACACCGTGCGCACGCGTCGATCGTGGGGCCACCAAGGACCTTGCCGTCGGCTGCTGGACGATTGTTACAGCGCGAAGTTGAGGTGCTCGGTGGTCTTCGTGAGAACCCGAAGCGCCCATTCGTCGCGGTGCTTGGTGGCGCGAAGGTCAGCGACAAACTCGGCGTCATCGAGGCGCTCCTGCAAGTCGTCGATGCATTGGTCATCGGAGGAGGCATGTGCTTCACGTTCCTTGCCGCGAAGGGGTATCCGGTGGGCGACTCAATCTGTGAACTGGACCACGTGTCGACATGTCGCAAGTTGCTCGACGGCGTAAAACCCATTCATCTGCCTGAGGACATCAACGGCCTTGACGCATCAGGCGCCTACGCGACATTTGGGGTACGTCTCCCGGATGGCGCAAAAGGACTCGACATCGGACCGGGGAGCGCAGCGGCCTTCTCAGACGTCATCATGGACGCTCGAACCGTTTTTTGGAACGGCCCGATGGGAATGTTCGAAGACGAGCGTTTCGCGTCGGGCACACGAACGGTCGCTCAAGCAATGGCAGACACGAAGGCGTTCACGGTGGTCGGAGGCGGAGACAGCGCGGCGGCCCTCGCACAGTTCGGACTAGACGATGAAGTGGACCATGTGAGCACTGGCGGAGGAGCATCGCTCGAGTTGCTCGAGCTCGGTGACTTGCCAGGTCTTGCGGCTTTGAGAGGAGCTCCGAATGCCCACTGACAAGCGCAAGCCACTCATCAGTGGAAACTGGAAGATGCACCACAACCACTTCGAAGCGATCCAGTGCGTGCAGAAGTTGTCGTACATGGTGTCGAAGGAAGATTTTGAAGCCGTCGATGTGAGCATCCATCCACCGTTCACCGACATCCGCAGCGTTCAGACCGTCATCGAGTCTGACGACATGCGCTTTGTTCTCGGCGCACAGAATTGTCATTTTGAAGAGAAGGGCGCGTTCACTGGTGAGATCGCCGCAGCTTTTCTCGCCAAGCTGAGTGTGTCGTATGTGATTGTCGGCCACAGTGAACGTCGCGAACTGTTCGGCGAGACCGACGAAGTGATCTCCAAGAAGATCACTGCAGTCTTCAAGGCAGGCATGACACCGATCGTGTGTGTCGGCGAGACCCTCGACGAGCGCGAGAACGGCCGCACAGAGGAAAAGGTGTTGTCGCAGGTTCGCGCAGCAATTGCCAAGCGACCACCCGAGCAGGTCGGCTCGATGGTCATCGCTTACGAGCCAATTTGGGCCATCGGCACAGGCAAAACCGCCACGGCGGCAGACGCCCAAGCAGTGTGCGGCGCGATTCGCCGGGAGGTCATCGTGTCGTCGGGAAATGACGTGGGAGAGCGAGTTCGAATCCAGTACGGGGGGTCGGTGAAGGCTGGAAACGCTGCCGAAATCATGGCCCAGCCGGACATCGACGGGGCTCTTGTGGGTGGGGCAAGCCTGGACCCAGAAGAATTTTCTCGCATCGTTCAATACCGGCTGCACGCCTGAGTGAACCTCGTCTGTACAGATTGTTAAGCCCAGGGGTCTGGCGCTGTTAGCCTGAACGGGCCTTGGTTGAACGAGAGACCAGCCAAGGACGCGCAGGGATGCGCCGGAGGGGGTAACACGTGTCTTCCTTTTGGCTGTCCGTGCCGTGGCGAGAGCCCGCGGTTCTCACGATCATCGACCAGGAGGTCACATCAATGAGAAGGACCAAAGGTGCAAAAGCACTTGCCTTCGCCGTTGGCGTTGCTCTGGCATTGTCGGCATGTGGCGGCAGTGACAGTGACAACTCCACGGAGGACACAACCAGTGAAGGTGGTGCTGCCACTGGCGAAACAGCCATGACCATCACCTATGACATCGTCGACGAGGCGGTGTGGGAAGACGGTTCACCCATCACGGTGGCTGACTTCGAGTGCACATGGCAAGCGGCGCTCAATACTCCGGGCTCAATTAGCACTTCGGGCTACGACAAGATTTCGTCAGTCGTAGCTGGTGAATCCGACAAACAGGTCGTGGTGTCGTTCACGGCGTTGCACGCACCGTACAAGAACCTGTTCAGCGGCCTCATCAAGAAAGCAGCTGTTGCGGACTGCAAAGACATCTCTGCAGATTTTCAGACATCAATTGGATTCTCTGGAGCCGAGTGGAAGATGGAGAGTTGGAGCAAGGATCAAGTCGTTTTCGTTCCAAACGAAGCGTATTGGGGTCCGCGCAAAGCTTCTGGCAAGCTCGTGATGGTTCCCAAAGTGGAGACACAAGTGACAGCGCTCAAGGCTGGTGAAGTCGATTTCATCTACCCACAGTTTTACGCAGGGCTTGCAGAGGAACTAAAAGATCCGAAAGTCACTGTGAAGATTGAATATGGCGGAGACTACGAAGCCATTTATATGAACCAGGGCGTCGAAGGTAAAGACGCGAACGGCAACGTTCGTGAATTCTCTGATCCAGCATTCCGCGAGGGTTTCTATCGATCGATCGATCTTGATGCTTTGTTGAAGCAAATTTTCCTGCCGATCGAGGCGAGCGGAAGTCTTCTGAAATGTGGACCGATTGTTCCAGGCGACTACTGTCCAGACGGAATTTTTGGCAACAAATACGATCTTGATGCTGCTGCTAAGGCACTTGAAGACGGCGGTTGGGAAAAGGATGCGAGTGGCATGTGGGCCAAGGACGGTGTCGTTCCGGAAGTCCAGTGGGTCATCAACGCGGGCAACAAGCGCCGTGAAGACACCCAGGCCTACCTCATTCCGTTGTTGAAGGAAGCCGGCTTCAATGTCGTTCCGTACAACTGTGACGCAGCCTGCTACTTCCAGCAGCGTCTGCCAGGCATGGACTATGACCTCGCGATGTACATCAGCACTGCTCCACCGGATCCGTCATATCTCGTGCCGAACTGGTCGACGGACGCAATTCCGACCGAAGCCAATGGCAACAAGGGTCAGAACTATCAGGGTTATGCCAGCGACAAAGCAACCGAGGCGCTCAAAGCGTCAGATAGTGAAGTTGATGTGAAGAAGCGAGCCGAACTGATCAAGGAAGCAATCACAGAGTTGGACAAGGACTTCGCGTTGATTCCGCTGTGGCAGTTTCCGAAGTCAGGCGCATACCGCACCGACCTTGTTGGTGATGTCGAAGGGC
>SXWG01000058.1 GCA_005789925.1 Actinomycetota bacterium
GAGGTTTGTTGAAGAATATGTACCCAAGATAGACTTTGTGAGGGCAATTGCGTAATTGAGAGAGCAGGACACGGGACAGTGACCATTGGATCAATTGAAAAATTTATAACGGATACCGCATTTGAGAATGGTTGGGCAAACACAGTGACACGGACACTCCCATGCGGTTCTCAAAATCGGTGTAGGCCCAGAATCGAACGACATACGGCGAGAACGCAGCCGCGATTGCCATGTTGTAGCCGAGTTTCTTCTCGTTCGCTATCAGGTATCCCGAGCCGATGAAGAGCACACAGACCACGATTCCGACGAGAGCGCCAAGAGCCGAACGTCCACGCAGATATCCGAGGTCGTCGGTGCCATCCAAGTACTCGATGAGGGCGAAAGCACCATTGATGTACAGCAACCAGAGGCCGATCTGAAGTGTCTGTGGAAGTGATCGCTCGAACCATTTGCGGGAATCCAAACCAAACTGTGATGACGCCATGAGTCAAGTGTTGCAGGTGAACCGAGACGCAATCCGTATGGTGCGCCAAGCGTGCCGGCACGATGCGTCGATAGCCTGACCGCGTGCACAGCGGTTTCGTGGCCCTCGTCGGTCGCCCGAATGTCGGTAAGTCGAGCCTGCTCAATGCCGTGTGCGGAGCCAAAGTGAGCATCGTGTCAAACAAGGCTCAGACCACTCGACATCGCGTGCGAGCGGTGTTGCACGGCGCCGATGCACAAGTCGTTTTTGTCGACACACCTGGTGTGCACAAAGCAGTGTCTGCACTCGGCGAACGGGTCAATGCCACGGCTCTCGAGTCAATCGATGATGTCGACATCACGTGTCTGGTCATCGATGCCACGAAGCCCTTCGGACGAGGAGACCAGTTCGTCGCCGACCGCCTGAAAATGGAGAACACTTTCGTCGTCGTGAACAAGGTCGACGCTGTGTCCCGTCAGAAGCTGCTGCAACAACTCGCCGCGGTGTCGACACTTGGGGCCCGCGAATACTTTCCAGTCTCGGCTCGTACCGGCGAGGGAATCGATGCTCTGGTGTCTGCGCTTCGCGAGTGGATGCCTGAGGGCCCCGAGTATTTTCCTCGCGAAGTCTCTACTGACACTGAGGAAGGTCTGTGGGTCGCTGAACTTGTGCGCGAGCAACTGTTGGAACGGTTCGCCGACGAACTTCCGTACTCAATCGCGACGAGAGTGACCGAGTGGGAGTGGCCGCGCATTCGCTGTGAGATCGTGGTTGAGCGCGACAGCCAGAAAGGCATGGTCATCGGTAAAGGTGGCTTGATGCTCAAGGAAGTGGGACAGGCTGTGCGTGCACAGTTGCCCGCTGGCGCATATCTCGAACTTCATGTCTCAGTCGAAAAAGACTGGCAACGTCGACCAGACAAAATCGAGCGACTCGGTTACTGATTGTCCTTCCACCGTGAGGCAGTGCCGTCACTAGGTGGTGGTGATGTCGCGAAGGAATGACTCGACCTCGTGGCGATGGCGAGTCCGTGCCATTGGTGGCAACACCTCGATGAGTGTGCGTCGGTAGCCGGCGCTGGCGAGTCGGTTGTCGAGTACCGCGACCACTCCGCGATCGTCGTTCGTTCTGATGAGGCGACCGACCGCTTGTGCAAGAGATGTGGCCGCAATCGGCAAATCGATGATGTTGAAAGAGGCCCGTCGACCGACTGCTTCGCGCCTCGCTTCGAGCAACGGATCATCAGGTCGAGGAAAGGGAAGTTTGTCGAGCACGACGAGTGACAACGTCCGACCCGGCAGATCGACACCCTGGAAAAACGACTGCGACGCAAATATGCACGTGTGCTCGTCGGCGAGGAACTGTTCGATGAGGAGTTGGCGGGGTGTTTCGTACGGCGTGACAATGGGGAAGGGCAGCCGAGTGCGTAGGGCTTCGACAGCGTTCTTCAAAGCCCGGTTGCTCGTGAAGAGAGCCAATGTCCGACCACCAGCAGCGGAGATGAGTGCCTCGAGTTCGTCGTGGACGAATGATTCGAATGCGGGAGAGTTGCGGTCAGGGAACTCAGGTGAGCAGTACAGCTTCGACATGGACTGATAGTCGAAGGGACTGGCGACAGACAGCGACTCCGTACCTTCATCCGGAAGGCCGACGCGCTGCGGAAGGCTGAGCGGAACCGTGGCGCTCGTCAACACGGCAGTGCGTTTGTGCCACACACCTGCGTTCATGTAGGCACCGACATGTAGTGGACTCACCCGCAAGAGGGGACGATCGTCGCTGCCTTCGACGAACTTCACTTGGTTGTCGTCTGGAGAGAGGCAGAGATCGATGCTTTCGATGAGGCGCGTCACTTGCGTCTGTGCGCGGAGCACTTTTTGCTTCGTGGATTCATTCTCGGTGTCGACCCCTCTCAACTCGCCGAACATCGTCGATGCGTCTCCGCGCGCATCGGACAGAAGCGAGGCGAGAGTCGCCGGCAAACCGTCAGGGAACCGAGACGACAGGTGACTTCCGAGGACGCTGCGCAACAGTGCTGCACGTGATGCGAGTGAATCGCATGCAGAACTGTCGACGAGCACGGCGCGGACGACCGAGACCAGGGCATTCAAGCGACCTGGTCCGATCGTCGTGCCGACTGCGTCACTCATCACGGACTCAAGTTGGTGAACTTCGTCGAACACCACGACGTCATGGTCGGGCAACACTGCGCCGTCACTCGCGATGTCAAGACCGTAGAGATGCAGATTCACGACGATGATGTCGGAGACGGCTGCACGATTA
>SXWG01000059.1 GCA_005789925.1 Actinomycetota bacterium
ATCTGCACGGTGTTGCCAGAGAAGTACGACGCGAAGGGCTCGTCTGGGAACGTGAGCACCTGCGTGTTGTTGCCGCGATGAGTGAAACTGATCAGAGGATCGCCAGCCACTTCCTTGGCGAAACGTGTGCAGCGATCACACAAGATGCAACGCTCACGGTCAAGGAAGACGAGATCGCTGATCGGGATCGGCTTTTCATAGTGACGCTTTTCTTCGACGTAACGACTCTCACCTGGTCCGTGGCTGAAGGCCTGGTCCTGCAGCGGACACTCTCCACCTTTGTCGCACACCGGACAATCAAGTGGGTGGTTCGCCAACAACAGCTCGAGCACCCCCTCTTGCGCCTTTTTCACCTGGTCAGTGTCGGTGCGCACCACTTGCCCATCGGCAACGGGCGTCATGCAGGACACGACCATCATCGGACCACGCGGTCCTTCGACTTCGACCAGACATTGACGGCACATGCCGACCGGCTTCATGCGCGGGTGATAACAGAATCGCGGAATGAAGTCTGTAGTGCGATCCGCAGCAGCAATGATCAGCTCACCTTTGACCGCACTCACACTTCGCCCGTTGATGGTGATGTTCACCGCATTCGGGTCGACAACCACTTCTTCGTCATGTGATTCAGTCGTGCTCATTCACCCACCCCCACTGCAGTGACCGGAATGTGCGTGCGCTTCGTGACGCGTGCCTCGAATTCTTCAGGGAAAAGCGTCAGCGCCGAATGAACCGGCGTGTAAGCACTCGGTCCGACGAAACAAATCGTTGTCATCTTGTACGGGAAGGGCACCGCGGTGAGACCCAGGCGAGTGCTCGACGCGTGTGGAAAATCGCCAGGACAGATTGATGTTCCGACTTCAATGAGTTGCTGAAGATCAGCGTCGGTGCCTTTTCCATCGACCACGCGGCGCAAGATGCGCTCGAGCCAGGTTCCACCTTCGCGACACGGGGTGCACTTGCCACATGACTCATGTGCGTAGAAACGGGTGAGCGTGAGTGCAGCGGCGGGAATGTCTGTGGTGTTGTCCATCACCATGATCGCGCCCGACCCGAGCATCGAACCAGCGGCGCCGGCCTGCGGGCCTTCGAACGGAATGTCCAACTGATCAGGGGTGAACCACGGAGCAGAACCGCCACCGGGTACGAATGCCTTCAACTCGTTTCCATCACGAATTCCTTGGCAGAAGTCGTCACCGTAGATGAGGTCCCGGAACGTGGTGGTTCCGTTGATGATTTCGTAGACACCCGGGCGCTTCACATGACCCGACACGGCGACCATACGAGTGCCCGGCGACGTGGTCGTGCCGATTGCGGTGTACGCGTCAGCTCCGTTCGTGAGAATCCACGGCAAGTTCGCCAGTGTCTCGACGTTGTTCACGATCGTCGGCTTGCCGTACAAACCGATCGCTGCCGGGAAAAACGGGGGCTTCAAACGCGGCATGCCGCGATTGCCCTCGAGGCTCTCGATGAGCGCGGTCTCTTCACCGACCACGTACGCACCGGCTCCCCAGTGCAACACGACGTCGACCGAGAACTTCGATCCGAGAATGTTCTTGCCGACATAACCGGCGGCATAGGCCTCGTTCAATGCCGCAGCCACGCGTTCTTGAGCCTGTGCCATTTCACCTCGTATATAGAGGAAGCACTGCGAGAGTCCGGCTGCGTAACACGCGATGACGCATCCTTCGATCAGCTGATGAGGGTCGCGCTCCATGAGAAGGCGGTCCTTGTATGTTCCCGGTTCGCTCTCGTCGCCGTTGACAACGAGATAACGCGGGAACACGCCATCTGGTGTGAGTCCCCACTTTGTCCCTGCCGGGAACCCTGCCCCGCCACGACCAAGAACGGTGGCCTTTTTTACTTCGTCGTGCACGTCATTCGACGGACGCGAAAGCGCTGCGCGAAGACCTTGGTATCCACCAGTGGCCAGATAGCGCTCGAGGGTGAAGGAATCGGCGTGTTCGAAGCGCGACGTGACGATGCGCGGGCGGTCACCAGCGTAGAAGCCTGTGGCGTGTGCGTACGTTCCGGTCACAGCGCGGCCTTTCCATCGAACCAAGACGGTGCCGTGGTCGCAGCTTCAGGAGCGACCACGCCGACCCCTCGATCGGCAGGAATGTGTTGTCGCACTTTCGCCAACGTGCCGTGTGCCGGAATCTCGTCAGAGAGTTTTCCGGCGCGAAGGTCGTCGACCAGTGAATCGACGTCAGCTGGTGTCACTCGGAAGCGATAGCGGTAATTCACTTGAAGACACGGTGCTTCAGTACACGCTGCTTGACATTCGGCATGCTCCAGCGTGATGAGACCGTCGGCTGTCGTGCCACCTGCCTTGATCCCCAACTTGTGCTCCGCACGGTGCATGAGTTCCTCGGAACCCATCAGTGCACAACTGAGTGTTCCGCAGATATTGATGACGTACTTACCCACCGGCTCGAACTTGAACATTTCGTAGAACGACGCTGTGCCGTAGACCTCGGCTGATGTGACATCGACGAGTTCGGCGAGGTGCGCCATCGCCTCGTTGGTGATGTACCCGTTCTGCTCTTGCGAGAGATGAAGCAACGGAATGAGTGCGGACTTCGGGCGCGGATAACGAGAGATGATCTCTTTGGCAATCGCCACGTTGGCGTCGGACAGGCGGCTCATCGGTCAACCTCACCCAACACCGGGTCGACGGACGAGATGACCGCGACTGCATCGGCGACAAGACTTCCACGCATCATGTGTGGCATCGACTGGATGTTCACGAATGACGGGGCACGCATGTGCATGCGGTACGGCTTCGACGAACCGTCGCTCGCGATGTAGCAACCAATTTCGCCGCGCGGACTCTCGATTGCTACGTACACCTCGCCCTCAGGCACCTTGAAACCTTCGGTGAAGATCTTGAAGTGGTGGATGAGTGCTTCCATCGACTCATCGATACGTGCGCGCGGTGGCGGTGTGACCTTCTTGTCCTGGATGCGATAGTCGCCCTTCGGCATCTTGTCGAGGATCTGGTACACGATGCGCATCGACTCACGTACCTCGTTCAGACGAATGGCATAACGGTCATACGCATCGCCGTATGACCCGACCACGACGTCGAATTCGAGTTCGTCATAACGCAGATATGGCAGGTCACGTCGAAGGTCCCACGGCACGCCGGTGGAACGCAGAATCGGACCGGTGGCTCCGAGTGCGACGGCCTCACGTGCGGTGATGACACCGACCCCCTGTAGACGTTCCCGCCAAATTGGCTGCCCCGTCATCAACGTGTCGTACTCGTCGAGACGAGCAGGAAGCATCTCGAGGATGTCGAGAACGTCATCACGCCAGCCCGGAGGTAGGTCTGCCGCGAGACCACCAGGGCGAATGAAGTTGTGATTCATGCGCAGTCCGGTGACCTTCTGGAAGAAACGCAACACTTCCTCACGTTCACGCCATCCGTACAACATCATCGAGATGGCGCCGATGTCCATGCCGTTCGTGGCAAGGAACAGGATGTGACTGCTCATGCGATTCAACTCGGACAACAACATGCGCATCCACACAGCGCGCTCTGGAATGTCACCTTCAATGCCGAGCAATTTCTCGACTGCCATCGAGAACACCAACTCGTTGTTCAACGGTGACAAGTAGTCCATGCGTGTGACGTTGGTGCCACCTTGCATGTACGTGAGTTGCTCGGCGGTCTTCTCCATGCCGGTGTGTAAGTAACCGATGATTGGCTTGCAGCGCAACACGGTCTCGCCCTGCAACTCGAGCATGAGGCGCAACACACCGTGGGTGCTCGGGTGCTGTGGACCCATGTTGATGATCATCGACTGGTCTTCGCCCACGTCTTGCTGGACATCTGCGAGTGCGGCGGCTTCAGATTCACTCATGCGCAATACCGCACCGGCTTCGCGCAACAATTCCTTCGCCGTCAGTTCACTGCGCGAACGCAGCTCTTGACCGCCTTCGTCGGTGCCGGCTGACGCGAATGAAGGATCATCGATGACGGTCATGCCGGTGCACCTTTGAACTGGACAGGGATACGACCAAATTCATAGTCCTTACGCAAGGGATGGCCGTCCCAATCTTCCGGCATGAGGATGCGGGTCATGTCCGGATGACCCCCGAAGGTGATGCCGAACATGTCGAACACCTCGCGCTCCATTGCTTCGGTGCCCGGATGTAGATCGAACAGCGACGGCATAGTGGTGTCGGAGTCGGCGACCTGAACCCGCACACGCAAACGCTCGCGACGGGTCATTGACAGCAGATTCACGACCAGTTCATAACGTTCTGGTTTGACGCCTGCTCCGACCGTGCGGTCAGGCATGAGCAAATAATCGACGGCGGTCAAGTCGATACACATGTCAAAAGAATCGTCGGCAAGCTTCTTCAGCACCTGCACATACGACGCAC
>SXWG01000060.1 GCA_005789925.1 Actinomycetota bacterium
CTGAACATTCCGCTTATCTGTTGACGCGCCATTCCAGAACTGAGAACGACCCGAGTCCACTCGGGTCGAGCAGCGCTTCTGCTTCGCTCACTCGACTGCGCATCTTCAATGCCTCAAGCGTCGGCTGCGGCGCATGAGCTGCCCAGATTTCCTTGCCCTCTGTCACCAGTTCATCGATACCTAGCATCTGAAGAAACTGAGCCTGGGTGCGAACCGAATCTGGTTCAGCCACTTCACCCAATTGATCAATCATCACCTGGCACGTGATGTCTTGTGCCCCTGGTTCCTTCAAGTAATGGCCACCTCGTTCATGGCCGACATACGTGCGTAGCCACTCGCGCCACGGAGAGGCCGCAGCAATCGCCGTGAGTGGCGTGCAGTAATCAATGACAATCACCAAGCCATTCTTCAGCGACCCCATCGAATCCTTTAGCCACCGCTGTGCCGCAGTCTGCTGTGGCGCACGTGATCCATGCCGAGCAGACGACGGAAGACATGCCGGTGGTGGAACACTCTCAAGTATCTCCATAAAGACACCAGAGCCTATTGACACGCGTGCTCGACGCCAACCGCCATCGAAGACCCACAATTGAAACGGCAAATTGTCGAGTAGTTCATTCGCGATGATGACACCGTTGTCGATGTCCGTCGGCATCGAGTCGGTTGATGTGATGCCATCTGGGTGCATCGCTCGCTGAGGTGCCGAAGCCTCGACAGCCACATACCGCAGCGCAGACGAACACTTCGGCGACGCGGCCATGATCGACCGAGCCAAGGTTCCGGGTCCTGCTCCGGCGTCCACGACGGTGAATGACGATGGTGATCCGCAACGACGCCATTCATTGTCGATGTGTCGTGCGAGAAGTTGACCAAATAGTGGGCCGACTTCTGGCGATGTGATGAAGTCTCCTCTGCGCCCGGCTTTTCCTGTTTCGTCACGACGCGTGTAGAAGCCGTGTTCCCCGTACAGCGCAATCGACATGAAGGTTTCGAAATCGATGCTCCCACCGCTCGCTGCGATGGCGGTCGTCAGGTCGTCAGCCGCTGAAGGCACTGGACAAACTGGCGAGGTCACCGAAGTGCGACACGATGCCAGGCAACGTTCCGAGAACGAGAGTTGCCACGCCAGTGATTCCGAGAGCCACTGCGATGGCCGGCTGGATCACCACTGGAGCGGTATCTCCGTCTGGTGCGGGACGCATCCAGATCTCGCGCAGAACGTTTCCGTAGTAACCGAAGGCCACAACCGAGTTCACCGCACCGATCACAGCGATGGCGTAGCCCCAGTTTGTCTCAGCCGACAGCACTGCTTGGAACGCGGCGAACTTGCCGAACCATCCACCAAGCGGCGGAATTCCGGCCAGCGATGCCATGAATATCGTCATCAGTGCCGCCAGGCCTGGCGCATATGAGAACAAACCACCGAATGAACTGACAGCGCCGCTGCGAGTCTTGCGGGCGACCGCGACGATGATGGCGAACACACCGAGGTTCGTGGCCGCGTACAACATGAGGTACACGACCACAGCGCGCAGTGCCGACTGTGCGACAAGCCCTTCACCAGCGACGGCGAGAGGCATGAGGATGAATCCGCCTTGGCTGATTGATGAGTACGCCAACATGCGAACGATGTTCGTCTGACGAAGTGCCAGGACATTTCCAACGGTCATGGTGAGAGCGGAGAGAATCCAGATGACCGGCTGCCACACATCGCTCGCATACGGGAAGGCGACATAGATGACCGTGACTAAGGCGACGAAACCCGCGGCTTTCGAAGCGACCGACAAGAAAGCAGTGACCGGAGTCGGTGCACCTTCGTAGGTGTCGGGCGCCCATGTGTGGAATGGCACAGCGGAGACCTTGAAAGCGAAACCAATCACCACGAACAAGATGGCGAGGGCTCGAATGGACGTCATCTCGCTGGACAGCGTCTCGCCGATGTCCGTGAGCAACGTCGAGTCGGCGATTCCGTAGAGAAGGGACATGCCGTACAACATGATCGCTGATGCGAATACTCCGAGCAGGTAGTACTTCACGCCTGCTTCATTGCTCTTCAGGTCACGCTTACGCCACGCAGCCAACATGTAGGCAGGAATCGACAAGAACTCGAGCGCCACGAAGATGCTGACCAGGTCTCGACTGGACGCCATCATCACCATGCCGAGGATGCTCGTGAGCACCAAGAACCAATACTCACCTTGGTAGTAATCACCTTCACGCAGATAATCAGTGGAGATGAGCACGACGACATAACCGGCAAGGATGAAAAGGCCCTTGATGACGAGGCTGAAATCATCGACCACATATCGACCGTCGAACATCTCACGCATGGTCATGTCGCTCAGTGCGATGGTGACGACCGGAATGAACGCGCCGAGTAGCGAAAAGCTGGCGAGCGGAGCCACCAGCCACTTGTTCGTCTCACTCGTGAACAGATCGACGAGCAGCACGACGACGATGCCGGCGGCGAGCACCATTTCCGGTGCGAGCGCGTGATAGTCGATTGACGGACTCACCCAGTCGCTCGCGGCGACGACAGACAGGAGCGACGACAGCACCGGTCAGCCCCCGAACACCGCGAGGGTGGCCTTGACTGCCGGGTCGAGCACATCGAACATCAGCTGCGGATACACACCGAACACCACGATGCTGATGAGTAGTGGTGTCCACGCAATCCACTCGAACTTTGTGACGTCATGGATGTCGTCGTGACCGTGACCGTCACCATGACTGTGAGTGCTGAATTCAGCACTCGGCTCACCGAATGCAGTGCGCTGGTACAACCACAACAAATATCCGGCAGCAAACACCGTTCCGATGGCGGCAATGACCATGAATGTGCGGAAGGTTTCCTCTGGCAGACCTTCAGCTGGGCTGTACGCCGACAAGATCGCGGGGAACTCGCCCCAGAACCCTGCAAGACCTGGCAAGCCGAGTGATGCCATGGCGCAGAAGCCCATGATCCATCCCAGGCGTGGGACTTGCTTCAACATTCCGGAGAGACGCTTGATCTCGAGCGTGTGATAGCGCTCTTTCACGCTTCCAGCAACGAAGAACAACATGCCCGTGATGAGACCGTGCGCGACCATTCCGAAGAGTGCCGCGTTGAATCCGAACGGCGTCAGTGTGGAGATACCAAGCATGACGAATCCCATGTGGGCAACCGACGAAAACGCGATGAGTCGCTTCATGTCGGTCTGTGCCAGACAGCCGAGTGCGCCGTAGATGATGCCGATGACAGCGAGAAGCCCGATCCATGGGGCCCACTCTTTTGCAGCTTCAGGCAACACCGGAATTGCGATGCGAATGAATCCGTACGTTCCGAGCTTCAGCAAAATTGCGGCAAGGATGACTGATCCTTGTGTCGGTGCTTGAGTGTGCGCGTCGGGCAACCACGTGTGGAATGGAAACATCGGCACCTTGACGGCGAATCCGATGAACATTCCGGCGAAGATCCAGATCTGCGTGTTACGCGCGATTGATGCGCCGTTCTCCACGAGGTACGGGATGGCGAAGCTCTCGGCACCGGTCTTGACGAACAGAGCGAGAAACGCAACCAGCATCAGCGCTGAACCAAACATCGTGTAGAGGAAGAA
>SXWG01000061.1 GCA_005789925.1 Actinomycetota bacterium
GGAACTCGGCGCACGATCAGTTCTCTGGTTGCCACACGGCTTAGAGCTCGATGACGACACAGATGGCCACGTCGACAATGTCGCAGCCTTCGCGTCAACCGACCATCTGCTGTTGCAGGGATGCGACGACCCACGACGGGCCGACCATGCCCGTATGGCGATCAACGCCAAAATTGCAGAAGATTTCCGCTCGCACGACGGAAAAGCACTTCGAACGACGGTTGTTCCGGTGCTTCCTTTCACTGAGGTGAATGGTGAGACGGTCGTCGTTCCGTATCTGAACTTCTATGTGGGTAACGGCTTCGTCCTCATTCCCACCTGTGGTCACGCGGCCGACGAGGACATGATCGCTCTCATCGGTGAGCAGTTTCCGGGCAGAACGGCCCTTGGCCTCGATGTGGGTGTGGTGCTTGCAGTCGGTGGTGGGGGCATTCACTGCATCACGCAGCAGATACCGCTCGCCAGGTCATAAAAACATTTCTCGAGGCCGGTTGCATTGAGACGGTCACACCGGCGCGTCACAGGTGCGAAGCGGCAGCACGGTGCGCGGCAAGTGATCGCGCAGATCAGAGAGAAGGTCCGACTTCACAGCTTGGTGTGCCGGGTCATTCCACAAATTCATCCGCTGCAACGGGTCGTTACGGTGGTCGTACAACTCACCTTCGGTGCCGTCGTGCAAGGTTCCTTGTCCCATTGCAGTGCAGGTGAAGCCATCGCGATGGATCGTTCGTGAACGAACGACCTTGTCAAAGAGCACGCTGTCCCATTCGGTGAGCACGCGTTCGAACCCGCGGGCCTGAGCATCGATATTCGACACGGGCAAGGCCGGCGCTTCCACGTACTCGGGCGTGGACAGGCCGGCGATGTGGGCGAACGTGGCTGCCAACGACACGAGTCCGACAGGAGCATCGACGACACTCGGTGCGATGTTGGCTGTCACCGCCGGTTTCCAGATAAGCGGAAGTCGCATGAGCCCATCGACGTGATACGGACCTTTGAACAGGAAGCCGAAATCACCTTGCATCTCGCCGTGGTCGGTGGTGAACACAATGTCCACGTCGTCGGTCCACCCGCGAGAACGAATTGCAGTGAGCACTCGCCCGATTGCCTCGTCGATGAGTTCATTCTCAATGTGGGTCATCGCGTTCACTTCACGTACTTGGTCGGCTGTGAGTGTCGCGGGAATCCACTTTGCAGGGGCTTCGTAATTCGACACGAAACTTCCGTCGTACCAGCCCATCCAGTGGGCTGGCTTGTCACGCAACACAGCTTCACGTCGTGTCGAATCTGCGATGTAGCCAGCTGGCAGATCAAGATCGCGCCAATCCACCCGGTGCAGCTCTGACTGCGGCGGGTCCCACGGATGGTGCGGGTCGGGGAATGACATCCAGCAGAACCAGTCGTCGTCAGCAGACAGTGAGTCGAGCCAAGAGATCGCTCGATCGGCGACCCAATCGGTGTGGTACCACTCTTTGTTGATGGGGTTGTGGTGCACCTGCGGAGCATTGGTGTCTCCGCCACCTTTGGAGTTGACCTCCAAGTCCATGTCGAGATTCGGCAAGAACATGCCGAGAGCTTCGGGGTGATTCTCACGGATCCATGCGGAATAGTGCAGCGACGCGGCAGGCGAGTGGGTGGCGAACTCAAGGTGGTCGAATCCGCGGTGTGGCACGCGGGTGCCGTCCGGCAACACGTGGAATGCGGTCTCTTCACCAGTCGTAGCGACCTTGTTCTCGACGAAACGACCGAACGGGTCGACTACTGGTTCGAAGTGAGCTTTGCCGATGAGTGCGGTCTTGTAGCCAGCTGAGCGGAGTGTCGCAGCAATGCTCGGGGCGTCGTCTGGCAAGGGGACGCCGTTCATCCACACTCCGTGCGTCGCGACGTGTTGACCAGTGATCATGGTGCTGCGCGATGGCATGCACACCACGTTCTGCGGGTGTGCACGTGTGTAGTTGATACCCGACGACGCGAGAGCGTCGATGTTCGGTGTACGTGCCACAGTTCCGCCGTTGCAGCCGAGCGAGTCGAATCGCTGTTGATCGGTGGTGATGAAAAGAATACGCCTACCCATCAGACAGTTCCCTCCAGGATCGCTTTTGCTTTTTTCAGGCCGACTCCGGCCGCACCGCCGATGACAAGTGCAAGAACGTCTGGTTTCATCGTCGTGCTGTACACAGCGAGAGTGTGACCATGACCGTCGTCGATGACATCAAGAGTTCCGAGATGGCCGGTGACAAGCGGATTGTTGACGATGGTGTATTGGAATCGGCGTAATTCATGATCGAGGAGCACGATGTCTTCTTCGAATGTGAGACCAGTCGATGTCGTCACCCAACGCTTCTTGCCTTCGACGCGGCAGTCGGTGAGCGGGAACCATTCGTGTAGTCGAGCGGGATCTCCGATGAAGTCCCATGTCGTGGAGGGCGGGCATTCAATGTGCTGCTCACGACGCACAGTGCCCATCGACGCGACGCTACTGGTGGAGGTGCACCCAGACAACAGTCGCAGACTGTCGACAGACTGATCGGGTCATAGTGACCAGTCGATGGGTTCACGGCCCGCCGCCACCAGAGCGGCATTGGCTTGGGAGAAGGGTTTGCTGCCGAAAAACCCGTTGTGGGCTGACAATGGCGATGGATGAGGGGCTTCCAGCACGGAGTGGTGGGTGCCGGTGATGAGGGCTCGCTTGCGCCTCGCCGACGCCCCCCAAAGAATGAAAACAACAGGGTCTGGATTGAGCGCCACGGCACGAATGACCTCGTCGGTGAATTGCTCCCACCCTTTTCCTTGGTGACTGCCCGCCTGTCCGGCACGAACAGTGAGAGTGGTGTTCAACAACAACACGCCACGTTGCGCCCACGATGTGAGACAGCCGTGTGATGGCGTGTCGACACCGAGATCATCACGTAGTTCCGAATAGATGTTGCGCAGTGACGGTGGAATGACGACACCATGCTGCACGGAGAACGCAAGACCATGCGCCTGTCCATCGCCGTGGTACGGATCTTGTCCGAGTATCAGAACTTTCGTGTCCGCATACGACGTGGTGTGCAACGCGGCAAACACGTCGGCATCGGCGGGATACACACGATGCCGCCGACGCTCTTCTGCGACGAATTTTTGTAGCTCTACGAAGTAGGGCTTGGACAATTCGGCTTTCAGAACTGGGTTCCAATCCGTCTTCACAGGCACGAATATACGCAATGGCATCATCAAGTTGACCGTGTCGGGTGGCGACAGAAGATTGTGCTGGCAAACTGATGATTCATGGAAGCGGCACTCGCCATCGACATCGGAGCCACAAAGTTCGCTGTGGGTATCGTCACGCGTCAGGGAGAGTTGCTCGATTGCGCACAGGTTCGCCTCGATCACACGTGGAACTCTGAGCAATTGTTCGATGAGCTCTCTCGCGTCGTAAAAGAACAGACGAATCGTGCGCGAGGTCATCACGGCGCCGATGTGGTGGTCGTCGGTGTCGGAAGCGCAGGTCCGATCACGAACAACGTCGAGACGGTGTCACCACTCAACATCGAACAGTGGCGCGACTTTCCTCTTCGCGAAGGACTCTCGACGCTCACGTCTCTCCCCGTCTTCGGCGATGGCGATGCCAAGGCGCTGGCCCTGGCAGAGGGCTGGCTCGGGGCGGCCAAAGGGGTCGACAATTTCATGGCCATGGTCGTGTCAACCGGGGTCGGCGGCGGCATCGTTCTGGACGGGGAACTGCTGGAAGGTGCCACCGGAAACGCGGGCCATGTGGGCCATGTCGTGGTCGAGCCGAATGGCCGCAGGTGCTCCTGTGGTGGCCGGGGGTGCCTTGAGGCCGAGGCGTCTGGGCCAGCAATCGAGGCCATCACCGGCCGGCCACCGACTCAGCCGACCTACGAGACCATGGTGCGTACCGGCCGTCTCGTCGGTCGCGCGGTCGCATCGGTCAGCAACCTTCTTGACCTGAAACTCACTGTCGTGGGGGGCAGCGTCGCTCTCGGTTTCGGTGCAACATTCTTCACAGCCGCGCAGAGGACGCTCGACGAATTGTGTCGCATCGAGTTCGCACGCGGAGCGCGCATCGTTCCAGCACGCCTCGCTGATGAGGGGCCCTTGGTCGGTGCAGCCGCAGTTGGTTGGCGCGGTTTCAATCGCAGTTGATCGACATCGAATGCGAGTGAGCTTCGGTCACGGCGCAAGCAGTCGGTACACGCGCTCCATCGGACCCTGCCCGATGAATCGTGTCCACCATGACACGAATGTGAATCCGATCGCAATGCACGCAAGCGAGAGAACGAGTGCAGTGTCAAGCCCAGTGCCCGACGCGATGCCGAGCCATTCGATCAGCACTTCGTAGAAGGCCACGTGGACCATGTACATAGTCAGACTGGTTTGACCGATGCGTGTGAGCACGGTGATGATCGGCGAACCCGACCACTTGTCCGCGATGAGAGACACACTGACAATCACGAGCAATGTGGCTCCGACAGTTCCGACCGTGTAGGGGACACCGGCGGTGTCGGGGTCAGTCGATGACATCATCAAGGTGAAGACACCAAAATCAGATTCTGAACTCATTCGGTAGACCACTTCTCGAACGGCATACGACGCAACAAGGAGAACGACGCC
>SXWG01000062.1 GCA_005789925.1 Actinomycetota bacterium
CGAAGGCTGAATCTGACGGCAAGGTGGAACCTGTGCCCAACCCCTCGAACGTGAAGCCGACGGGCTGGCTGTTGTGGGCAAAAGAGAATCGTGCAGCTGATCTGGCAAAGCCTCTCTTCCTTGCGGGAAATGCGGTCACCACGAAGAACGTCGCACTTCAGTTGAAGTCCTCATGGGAAGTGGTCGGTGGCCTTGGTGCCGAACCAGAAATCATCGAATACAACTCGGCAGGTGAAGCGTCCTACGCGCCGTATGCGCAGCAAATCAAGGACAAGGGCGTCACCTACCTCAGCTTCATCGGTGCTCCAGACACGTTCATCGCAGTCTTGAAGGCACTTGACGAAATCGGTTACCGACCGGCACTCATCATGAACGATGGAAACTTCTACGACCAGCAGTTCGCATCAAAGGCTGGTGCATCAGCCGATGGCGTCATCGCCCGCACCGCGTACGCCTCCTTCGAGAATCCGGACAAGTTCCCGGCGATGCAGCAGTTCCTCGACATCATGGCGAAGTACAACCCGAGCGGAAAGATCGCCGGACTCGGTCTGCAATCGTTCAGCGCGTATCTCTTGTTCGCGACTGCGGTCAACAAGTGTGTCGAGACGAACAACAACGTCATCGAGCGTGAATGTGTCCTCGAGTCGGCCAAAGCGATCACCAGCTGGACAGGCGGTGGACTGCACACCGAGACGAACCCTAGTGAAGGAAAGCCGTCGACATGTGGCGCCTTGATGGTCGCTGAAGAAGGCACTTTCAAGCGCCTCTTCCCAGAGATCGGAAGTGCCGATGACAACTCGAATGGCTGGCATTGCTGGGAGAACGGAATTGCCGACATCCCCGGTGACTTCGGCGACGTGAGCAAGGGCAAAGATCCGAGTCGCGGAAGCTGACGAACACCGCTGACCGGGGCCGATAGAGCCTCTCAACATGCAGCAGTTCATCGCATACACGATTATCGGTCTGACGATCGGTGCCATCTACGCGCTCGCGTCTAGCGGGCTCGTGCTCACCTATGTCACCTCGGGCGTCTTCAACATCGCCCATGGCGCCATCGGCATGATCTCGGCGTTTGTGTACTGGCAAATCAGGTTCGACTGGGGTGTGCCGACACCTCTCGCTCTCGTGATCGTGCTCGGAGTCTTCTGCCCGTTACTCGGGATGTTCATCGAGCGATTCGTCCTGCGTGATCTCGGCGCAGCCAACGAAGTGACACGTCTGACGGTGACGGTTGCTCTCATGGCAGGGCTCATCGGCACGGCGGCGTGGATCTGGCCACCAGATGCTCGATCGGCGTTTCGCGGATTCTTCGAGGGCACAGTCGTCACTGTTCTCGATGTGAACATCGGCATGAACAAGATCATCGCCCTCGTGAGCGCGATCGTCGTCGCGGTATTGCTTCGCTACTTGCTCTTCAACACTCGTCTCGGCGTACAAATGCGTGCCGTCGTCGACGATCGTGACCTCGCCGAACTGAACGGTGCTCGTCCGAATCACATCTCGCGTGCATCTTGGGCGATGGGGTCGACCCTCGCTGGGTACGCAGGAATTCTTCTTGCCGCAGAAGTGCAGCTGAACATCATCCCGCTGACTTTGTTGGTGATCAACGCCTATGCCGCCGCGATTCTCGGACGATTGAAGAGCCTGCTGTACACCTTTGTCGGGGCGATGACACTCGGTCTCCTCGAGGCGTATCTGCTGTGGACGAGTGGCTCGTCGTGGTTCCCCAAGTCATTCTTCGGATTCAACACCGGTGGCATTCGTCAAGCCGCTCCGACGATCTTCCTGTTCATCTGTCTGCTCGCACTACCGCAAGCGAAACTTCGCGCGGGCATGGTTCGCGTCGTCCAACGGTCGCGGGAGCCAAAATGGTCCACTTCTTTGCTCGGCGCAGTAGTGCTCGTCGTCGGAGTCGTCGCATTGACGTCGATGTTGACGCGCGCAAACACCATCTTCTTGGCGCAATGTCTTGTGTTCGCACTGGCCGTGTTGTCGCTCGTCCCGCTCACCGGATACTCCGGGCTCGTGTCGTTGGCGCCGCTCACTTTTGCTGGCCTTGGTGCAGTCTTCATGGCCAAGTTGCCCGGCAATGGCAGCGTCCTGACACTCATTGCCACGGTGATCGTCGTCGCACTCATCGGCGCAGTCGTCGCACTTCCGGCGCTACGACTTGAGGGCATCTATTTGGCGTTGGCGACCGGTGCATTCGCGCTTCTCGTGTCGACGTTGGTGTTCAACCAGCAGAAGATATTTCCGAATGGCTCGCTCGACGTGCCCAAGTTGCGATTTCTCGGTGTCGACTTCCAACAGCCACGAGAGAAGGCGATCATGCTTGCGATCATCTTTGCCACTGTCTCGCTGGCTCTCGTGGCCGTTCGACGTAGCAGTCTCGGGCGCCAGATGGTCGCCATGAAGGACTCGCCACTGGCCGGCGCGATGCTCGGGATGAACTTGTTGAAGGTGAAGACGGTGGCATTCGCCCTTTCCGCAGCAATCGCCTCACTTGCCGGAGCTCTCGACGCCGGCAAAGTGCCACCCGACAGATACGGCCTCGACAGCAGCCTTCCCATTTTGTTGCTCGCGATCGTCGGCGGCATCAGCTCAATCGGCGGAGCATTCTTCGGCGGCGTGATGCTCGGAACAAACACCGTCATGGCGACTGCGATTCCCTCACTTTCCAACATCGCGAAAGTGACGCCAGGTTTCATCGGCATGACGCTTGGTCGAAACTTGAACGGAGTGGCAGCACAGATTGGTGACGGGTTCAGACCGATGGTCGACCATCGACCGTCGGTGACAATCGCAATCGTCGGACCAGCGGCGTTCTGGACACTCGCCACGTTCGACATCATCACCAATTGGCAATTCTTCGGCCTGTTGTTCATGTGGGCATTGGGCACCATCGGCTTGCTGCCAGCGATACTTGGAGGCGGCCACGACATTCGCCGCGTGCTTCTTCCGCTCACTCTCCTGGGACTTGTCGGCGGATTCGTGGTGACCACCATCGAACTTCCGACCGGTGGACGCATGTTGTCGCTCATCGTCGCAGCCACTGTCGTCGTGCAGATTGCGCGACGACGGATGGAACCGATCACCGTGACGACCACCAGTGACTCACCAGATCTTGCGGGTCTCACGACACCGTTCTCAACTCGCGAACTTCAAGAAGTCGACGATGCGATCGGAGTTGTGCCGTGACCGCGTTGCTCGAGGTCCGTTCTGTCACCCAGCAATTCGGTGGCGTGACAGCACTCGCACATGTCGACCTCACCGTCAATCGCGGGACGATCACCGGTCTCATCGGCCCGACCGGTGCCG
>SXWG01000063.1 GCA_005789925.1 Actinomycetota bacterium
CCGTGACCCCGAGGCGACCTTCGCCGAAATCGGCGATCTGTTCTTTGCCGTCGTGAATGTCGCCCGCCATCTGGACATCGACCCAGAGTCCGCGCTTCGTGGCGCCGTACAGAAGTTCCGTCGACGCGTCGAACATGTCGAGAGCGCAGCGCGAGCCCAGGGCTCCTCCATCGATGCGATGTCGCTCGAGGAACTTGACCGCCTGTGGGCGTCAGCAAAAGAGAGTGACTGAGGCGAGTTGTCACTAGCGTGATGCCATGAGTGAAATCGTCGAAGTCGTCGGGCGTGAAGTCCTCGATTCCCGCGGAAATCCCACCGTCGAAGTTGAGGTCATGCTCGACAGTGGTGCCATCGGCCGCGCCATCGTCCCATCTGGTGCGTCGACAGGTGAGCACGAGGCTGTCGAGTTGCGTGACGGTGGCTCCCGATATCTCGGAAAAGGTGTCTTGCGAGCTGTCGAGAACGTGAACTCATCGATTGCCACGGCGATCATCGGTATGGACGCCACCGAGCAACGTCTCATCGACACCGTCCTCATCGACCTCGACGGCACAGACAACAAGTCGCGACTCGGTGCCAACGCGATGCTCGGAACGAGCCTTGCTGTCGCTCATGCCGCAGCTGCTGAACTTGAACTTCCCCTCTTCCGCGCACTCGGCGGGCCACATGCCCATGTGTTGCCTGTCCCGATGATGAATGTCATCAACGGTGGTGCACACGCGGACAACAACGTCGACCTCCAAGAGTTCATGATCATGCCCGTCGGTGCACCGAGCTTCCGTGAGGCACTGCGCTGGGGAGTCGAGACGTACCACACGCTGAAGAAGGTCTTGCACGACCGCGGCCTTGCCACTGCCGTTGGCGACGAAGGTGGATTCGCGCCGAATCTCGATTCGAACGAAGCTGCCATCGCGGTACTCGTCGAAGCAATCGAACGCGCCGGATACACACCAGGTACCGACATCGCCATCGCCCTTGACCCTGCGATGAGCGAATTGTTCAAGGGTGGCAAGTACCACCTGTCTAGAGAAGGAAAAACTCTCGACGCAGACGAGATGGTCGCATGGTGGGTCTCCATCGTCGATAGATATCCGATAGTCAGCATCGAAGATGGCATGGCCGAAGATGACTGGGATGGATGGAGCAAATTGTCAGCAGCTCTCGGCTCTCGCATTCAACTGGTCGGCGACGATCTGTTCGTGACGAATGCGCGGCGCCTGACAATAGGTATCGAACGAAATATCGCGAACAGCGTGTTGGTGAAGGTCAATCAGATCGGCACTCTCACCGAGACACTCGACACGGTCGAGATGGCGACTCGATACTCGTACAGCAGCGTGATGAGCCACCGCAGTGGCGAGACAGAGGACGCGACCATCGCAGACCTCGCTGTCGCCACCAACTGCGGACAAATCAAGACAGGGGCTCCCGCACGCAGTGATCGCGTGGCGAAATACAACCAGTTGTTACGTATCGAGGACCGCCTCGGCGACGCAGCACGCTTCCGCGGTCGCGCCGCACTCGCACCACTTCGCTAACGCGGCCTCTTTGACTGATGCGCGTCCACGAACAGATGTTCGCGTACGTGTTTATCCACAGCGTCTGCGCCACAATTGAGGCGTGACCGCCCGTCGCTCCACGACCTCTTCTTCCCGCGCGCGTTCGACCGCGCGTGGAACCACCACGCCGACGAAGAAGTCCCAACGCCGCGACATCCGTGACGCCACGCGCGACCTCACGCGCGCCATGACCGAGGGCCTCGCTCGCCGCACCCCGGCCGAGAACCGCCTCATCAAGAGTCGACCACTTCGTGTGCTCGCATGGTCGTTCGCCTCTCTGGTGGTGCTTGCCGTTGCAGCGGCCTTCTTCGTCTTCCCCATGCGTGACTATTTCAAACAACATGAAGCAATTGCCCAGCGCACAGCTGAGTTCGAGGCGCTGGCCGACGCCAACGAACAACTCCAGGATGAGATCGATGCGTTGCAAACACCTGCCGGTGTCATCGCAGCCGCGCGGTCGGAACTTGGTTACGTGTACCCCGGCGAACGTCGCGTGAACCTGTTGCAGATGCCTGAGTTGCCGACCACATTGCCGTCGTCGTGGCCCTACTCAATGGTGAGCAACATCATGTCCGTGCGCATCACCGAAACGGCACGCCATGGCGGGCCCCTCGGCGGCTTGCAACCCTGATATTCAGCCTTTCACGAAGGTATTTGGGTCAATGTCAGCGATCGGCACCCCGGCTTAACCACCCCCGTCGCCGCCTCGCTAGTCTCGCGGTACACAAAGTCGCACTTAGGCAACGACTGTGTCTCGATCGGGGGTCCTCGTGGGTGGAAGCATTCTTGGAAACCGGGTTCTTCGTAAAGAGGACCCGAAATTTCTTACGGTCGGAGGCAAGTACGTCGACGACCTACTTGACGAGTCACTTCTTGCTGGCGCATTGCACGTCACCTACGCGCGCAGCACTGTCGCACACGGAAAAATCTTGTCGATCGACACGAGCGATGCTTCGTCAATGCCAGGAATCGTCGCGGTGTTCACCGGCGCGGATCTCGGTCTTACTCCTCAGCCGGCCACCTTCAACCCGATGGTCGCTCGCTCATCTCTCGTGATGGACAAGGTTCGTTACGTCGGCGAACCCATCGTTGCTATCGTCAGCGAGACGCGCGAGCAAGGTGAAGACGCTGCCGAGATGGTGATCGTCGATTACGACATTCTCGAAGCACTCACCGATCTTGAGCAAGCACTCACGAGCTCGACGCACATTTATGAGTCATGTGGCAGCAACGCCGTGTTCGACACCACTGCTCTTGGCATGCCAGACAACACCGGTGATGCATTCTTCGAAGGCTGCGAAGTCGTCGTGAAGCAGCGCGTACTCAATCAGCGTGTTGCTCCGTGTCCGCTCGAAGTTCGCGGCGCTGCAGTCGCATGGGTCGATGGTCGCCTCTACCAGTGGCTGTCCACACAACACGCACAAGGGGCACGCGACTCCATTGCCGCTGCGAACGGGCTCGATGCCTCACAGGTGCGAGTGATCACTCCCGACGTCGGTGGTGGTTTCGGTGCAAAGATCGGCTCGTACCCCGAAGAGCAACTCCTCGGTCGGCTGTCGAAAGAAGTCGGCAAGCCATTGCGCTGGCGCGAGACGCGCAGCGAATCGATGATGGCTCTCGGCCATGGTCGCGCGCAGGTGCAATACCTCACCATCGGTGGAACCCGTGACGGCCATGTGACCGCGTACCAAATGCACGTCCTGCAGGACTGCGGCGCCTGGTTTGACATGGGTGCGATCCTCGCGCCGTTCATGACCCGCCCCATGTCGTCGGGCGTGTACGCCATTCCAAAGATCGAGTGTCGTACCACCTCTGTCATCACAAACACGACGCCCGTTGTCGCATATCGCGGAGCAGGTCGCCCTGAAGCGACTGCGGCGATCGAACGTGCGATGGATTTGTTCGCAGCAGAAATCGGTATGGACGCAGCAGAAGTGCGTCGCAAGAATCTCATTCCGAAGTTCGATGAACCACACACCATTGTCATCGGTCAGACCTACGACGTCGGTGATTATGAGGTCGCCCTCGACAAGGCTTTGGACGCAGCAAACTACAAGGAACTTCGCGCAGAACAGGCGCGTCGACGCTCGTCTAGCGACGTGAAGCAACTTGGAATCGGAGTCTCGGTGTACGTCGAAATCACCGGTGGTGTGCCACCGATGGGCGAGACCGCAAAAGTCGAAATCACCGATGACGGCCGCGCCATCGTCTACACCGGAACCTCTCCTCATGGTCAGGGTCATGAGACGGCGTGGTCGATGCTCACCAGTGAGCAGACAGGCATCCCGATGGAAAACATCGAATTGGTGTGGGGCGATACAGACCTCGTGCCCTCAGGCGGCGGAACCATGGGTTCGCGCTCACTCCAGCAAGGTGGCGTTGCAGTGTTCAAAGTCGCCGGACAGGTGGTCGACAAGGCCAAAGCGGTCGCCGCTCGACTGCTTGAAGCCTACGAAGAAGACATCGTGCTCGATCGAGATCGCGGAGCATTCCATGTGGCAGGTACACCTGCGGTCGCAAAAACCTGGGCCCAACTCGCCGTCGCCGCGAAAGCTGACGGAGGATTGAAGCACGAAGAGATGCACAGTGTCTCTGGTGCGACATTTCCGTTCGGTGCGCACGTGTCCGTCGTCGAAGTCGACACCGAGACCGGCAAAGTCTCCCTGATCAAGCAAATCGCGTGCGATGACGCAGGGAAAGTGTTGAACCCGCTGCTTCTCGACGGCCAGATCCACGGAGGTGTCGCGCAGGGTGCCGCTCAAGCACTGCTCGAGGAGGTGCGTTACGACTCTGACGGCAACCCTGTCACGTCGAACCTCGCCGATTACGCGTTTATCTCGGCTGCAGAAATGCCTGACATCCAAGTCATCCACATGGAGACGCCGACGTTCGTCAACCCACTCGGAGTGAAGGGCATCGGTGAGTCCGGCACGATCGGTTCCACACCTGCGGTTCAGTCAGCGGTCGTCGACGCCCTCTCCCACCTCGGAATTCGACACATCGACATGCCGTGCACGCCCATGCGTGTATGGGAAGCACTGCACGGAAGGAAGTGAGCAGACCATGAAAGTCTCCATGAAAGTGAACGGCGTGAGCCGCGACGGCGACGTCGAACCACGCACACTCTTGGTTCAGTATGTCCGCGAGCATCTCGGCCTGACTGGCACGAACATCGGATGCGACACGTCCAGCTGTGGTGCATGCACGGTGCATGTGAACGGTGAATCCGTGAAGAGTTGCACGATGCTTGCCGTGCAGGCAGATGGCTGTGAGGTCGTCACCATCGAAGGGCTCGCCCAAGGTGGCGAAATGCATCCGATGCAGAAAGCCTTCATGGAGAACC
>SXWG01000064.1 GCA_005789925.1 Actinomycetota bacterium
CGGGTTGCGGTTCGGATGCAAAAGGCACTGCATGGTGGTCACCAACACGCCATCACCGTTCACATTGAGTGATCCACCTTCGAGGACCATCGGTACTTCACGAAGTGCGTCACCTCGAGACCGCGCGAAGTGCGAGGCAACCGCTGCGTCCTTGTCGATGGGCGCGAACTTGCCTCCCCACCCGTTGAACTCCCACGAGGTGGCCACCAGCGAACCACGGTCATCGTGGACGTAGATGGGGCCGGAGTCTCTGAACCATGAATCGTCGATGGGCATCTCAACGACGTCCACACCGTCACCGGCGACGCTCGCTGCTCGCTCGATGTGACGTTGATCAGCGATGACCGTGACAGGTTCGAAACGCGCGATGGTGCGGGCGACTTCGGCATGGGCCCGCTCGGCTTTGGCAAAGAGGTCGCCGTACAACTCTTCGCGTGCCGGCCAACACAGGACCGTACGTTCGTGGGCGAAGAATTCTGCTGGCATGACCGCGCCAGGGCGCGGCATGTCGTTCATGTCGCCTACAGCGCCGCTTCGATCGCAGTGACGACGACTTCGGCATCGGGCACCACTTGCGGGCCGAATCGTGCAACGACCTGACCACTGCGATTCACCAAGAACTTCTCGAAGTTCCAACGAATGTCACCGTCGACACCGTCGGCGTCTACATGAGACGTCAACTCGGTGTACAGCGAATGTCGACCATCCCCATTGACCTCGATCTTCTCGGAGAGTGGAAAAGTGACCCCGTAGGTGCTGCTGCAGAATGTGCGAATTTCGTCTGCAGTGCCTGGCTCTTGGCCCATGAATTGGTTGCACGGCACACCGAGAACAGTGAAGCCTCGCGATGCGTACTTCTTGTGCATTGCCTCGAGTGCTTCGTATTGCGGTGTGAGTCCGCACTTGCTGGCCACGTTGACGATGAGAGTGACTTTGTCCTTGACCTGTGCAAGTACGTCGGGCTGACCGTCGAGTGACGAAAGGGACTGCGAATAGATGCTCATGTGCACAATTCAACCACCAACACGCGGTGTTCCTTGCCCCGACCCTCAGGAACCATCAGGACTCGGTACGGTGAGGTCTCTGATGCGCCGAATGTCCCGCGTTCTCCGTGCCATCGCGGCCCTTGTCGTCTTCGCTCTCGTAGCGCTGCTGTGCGCTCCTCTCACTTCTATGGTCACCACAGTCAAGGCCGCGGCGATCACCTCGCCTGCGGTCTCCCCCGATGCCTTTGCCATTGCCCAGGTCTCTGCCGGCACGTACCACTCCTGCATGTTGCGCAATACAGCCGTGTGGTGCACTGGCCTGAACGACAGCGGTCAACGCGGAACAGGTACCACCGCGATGTCACTCACGTTCCAGCCCTCCCTGCTCACCGGCGCGAGTTCTGTCCACGCTGGCGGTATGCGAACCTGCGTGACACTCGTCAACAAGACGCTGTGGTGCTGGGGCCAGTTGGAAACTGCGTACGAGCCATCGAGTCAAACCACACCATCTACACGCAAGGTCGCCCTGCGAACTGCCGTGCTCGTGCCGACACAGCTTCCCATCGCCGGCGTGACTCAGATGTCGGTCGGACCATCACACATGTGCGCGGTCAAGTCCAACACGTCGCTGTGGTGCTGGGGCGCAAATGGCCGAGGGCAGCTCGGAATCGGATCACGAGACGACTCCGTCGTGCCGGTCGACACGAAACTTCGAGGCGTCATCGCTGTGAGTGTCGGAACGACACACACATGCGCCGTGACGAAAGACCGACGGCTGTGGTGCTGGGGTGCGAATGGCACACGCCAGTTGGGCGCAGCTGGTGTGGCTGCGCGCCTCACGCCAGAGCGAGTCGGGTCACTCACAGTCTCTTCAGTCAGTGCTGGAAATGGTTTCACTTGTGTCGTCACTGTGTCCACCACCCAACGTGCAGATGACGGCGACAAAGTTCTGTGCTTTGGCCGCAACAATGCTGGGCAGCTTGGTGTGGCTAAAGGCAAAGCACGGGCGGTGCCCGTGAACGTGAAACTGACCGAACCGGTGAGTGTGCACGCCGGCGAGGAATTCGCCTGCGCGACCATCACAGATGGAACCGTGTGGTGCTGGGGCAACAACACGCATGGTCAACTCGCCGATGGCACGAGCACGTCAAAACACACACCTCACGTGGTGAACGTGCCAGAGACGCTCGGCACCATCTCACAGCTGTCCGTCGGCCTGACACACGCGTGCGCGGTGTTGTCCGTGCAGCGCGGCATGTGGTGTTGGGGGCGAAATTTGTTCGGCGAGTTGGGTGATGCGAGCGCGGTCATCCGGCGCGAGGGCACCGGTGTGTGGCCAGATGGAGTGCACCGACAAGGTGTCGGAACCGCCACATCCGCGCGAGTTATCGCTGCCGGTGACGTGTCATGCGGAGACAGCCAATACGTGAACAGCGGCACTGGTGCAGCCGGTGCGCAATGCGGTGCACCGTCAACTGCAGGCCACATCACCACCTTGCCTGCAGATGCAGTTCTTGCACTCGGCGATCTGCAGTACCCCGACGGTGAATGGGAGAACTTCGACTACTACTACCGCGACACGTGGGGAACGTTTGCGAGCAAGACATTCCCGATGCGCGGCAACCATGAATATGGCGTGCCCGGGGCGTACGGATACTCACGCTTCTTCGGACCAAACTCGCAGTCCTACTACTCCACTGACTTTGGTCCCTGGCGTGCGCTCATCGTCGATTCTTGGTGTCTTGGACAACTCTTTGACGGTTGCTCAGCGACGTCTCCACAGTCGCAGTGGTTGGCCACTCAGCTTCGTCAGGCATCCGCCGAGGGGAAATGTGTCGTCGTGGCGATGCATCATCCACTTGTGTCGAGCGGCCGTTACGGAACCGTGTCGGTCTCTGATTTGTGGCGCATCGCAGTCGATGGCGGCGCAGATCTCATGCTGGCAGCACACGACCACATCTACGAACGGTTCGCAGCACTCGGCAACGACGGTCGGCCGCGCGATGGAGGACCTCGTTTCTTCATCAGTGGCCTCGGTGGAGCACCAGCTCACAATTTCATCACCACGGCCGCCGGCAGTGAATTCCGCTATCGCACAAACCATGGTGTGCTCGACCTGACATTCACCGAACGCGGATACACGTGGTCATTCGTCAATTCACTCGACGCCACTGTCGTCGATTCGGGCTCTGCATCATGTGCACCGTGATGCGGAACGTCGACTAAGAACGTCAATCAGGGTCTGACGACCTGTTATCAATGTGACATGGCTCGAACTCTCTTTGACGAGGACTATTACCGGCGCTTCTATTCGGACAAACCTGTTCACACGAAGCGCAAGATCGGGCAACTCGCTCAGGCAGTCGATTCGTTTTGCCAGTGGTGGGATCTTCCCGTGCGCAGTGTGCTCGATGTCGGTGCCGGCCCGGGTTATTGGCGTGACTGGTACAAAGAGAATCGTCCTCGCGTGACGGTGCACTCGACAGATATCAGCGAGCACGCCTGCAAGAAGTTCAGACACGAGCTTCGTGACATCACCACGTGGCGACCAGAACGCACGTACGACCTCGTCATTTGCCACGGCGTATTGCACTACCTCACCGATGCTGGCGCACAAAAAGCCATCGAGAACCTTGCGGTTGCGTGTCGTGGAATCCTCTACGTGGAAGCTCCGACGTCGCATGACCTCGAGCATGTCGTCGACAAGCGTGCCACTGACATGAATGTGCGGTCACGCAGCGGACAGTGGTACCGCAGGCAACTTGGCAAACACTTCGTGCAAGCCGGTGCAGGAATGTGGGTCAGCCGAAAAGTCAGCCTCGCTCTCTACGAGCTTGAGCGCACCAAAGATTGACGACTGGACGTCACAGAAGCACGATGACGGCCGCTACGGAACGAGGATGACCTTGCCTGCGATCTTGCGGTTCTGCATATCCGTGAGCGCCTGAACAGCTTCTGACAACGGATACGACTTCGGCTCAACCGGGCTGAGTCGTCCATCAGCAATCCACTCGAGAACTGTCTTCAACATCTGCTGGTGTTCTTTCGGATGGCGGCCGACCCACGCACCCCAATCGACGCCCGTGATGCGCCTGTTGCGCAGCAACACTTGGTTCGCTGGAAGAGACTGGATGCCACCGACGAATCCGACCACGAGGTACTGGCCGTCTTCTCCGAGTGCACGCAAACATGTCGCACCAAGGTCGCCGCCGACTGGGTCGTACAAGTAGTCGATGCCCCCCCCGGCAAGTTCTTTCGCACGCTCTTTCACATCTTCACTCGAAGAGTCGATTGTCGCGAATGCGCCTTTGCTGGCAGCCAGTTCACGCTTGTCAGCCGACGAGGCGGCGGCGATGACACGCAGACCGAGTGCGCGGCCCAAGTCGACTGCAGCAAGTCCGACACCACCGCCTGCCCCGAGTACGAGCATGGTCTTGCCCGCTTCGACATTCGCCCTGTTGACAAGTGCGAACCAGCCGGTGAGATAGCTCTGCATGAACGTTGCGCCTTGACCATCGCTCATTGCGTCAGGACTTCGAAACACACGCAACGAATGAGTCACCACTTCGTCGGCGAATCCACCCAATCCGACGGGGGCGAACACGCGATCACCGACTGACACCGTGGCGACGGCACTGCCGACTTCGGTAATGCGCCCGACAACTTCGGAACCAGGCCGAAACGGCAACGGTGGCTTGACCTGGTACTTGCCCTCGCACAACAGCGCATCGACGAAGTTCACGCCGCATGCCGTCACAGCGATGCGCACATCGCTCTCGCCCACCGGTGGCGTGGGCTGGTCCTCCATCACGAGGCCGTCGAGTGGTCCGAATTGATTGCAGACGAGGGTTCGCACCCGTGAAACAGTACTAGTGGGTCCTGAACTTGAGATAGTTGGCAAACAGTCAGCGCAATGCTCGACGCAAGCGGCGAGGCAACGCCGAAAGGAACCTCTCACGCTGTGCTTGCTCCGCTCGATCGACCCCGTAATGGGCTATCCAGGTGCTGCGACACCGCACATGGCACAACACACGCAAGCCGCGGCGAATAGTGGTCTTCCCCGGTTCGCCTTCGAGAGCATTCACCCAGCGCGACGAGCCATACGTCGTGACGACGACGAGTCGTCGCACATGCGTGAGTCCGGCGTGCAAGCGAGACGCACCCTCAGGAAACGTCCATGCGACGCCCTGCATCAACACGCGGTCGAACCAACCCTTCATGATCGCTGGTGGCGCTGACCACCAACTCGGGTACACGAACACAATCGACTCACACCAGCGCAAGTCATTCACATGCGAGGCGAGCAGCGAATCTCCACTGGTCTTCAGTTCAGGATCAGCAAAATGGTTGTGTTTCTCTGTCGCTGACAACACCGGATTGAAACTCTCGTGCCACAAATCATGCAACCGCACGTCATGACCATCGGCGGTAAGTGATTGGATTGTTCGATCACACAGTGCACGCCCGTACGAGTCAGCGAGCGGATGGGCGAACAGTACGAGGACGTTCACAACTGTTCTATCTTCTTACGGACCAGGTTCAGGAAAGCTGACCGTTCAGAGTCTGACGCACCATCGATTCCGTACAAGGGAATCCATGTGGACTTCGTGCGCCACGAGGTGTTCAACCTCAGAGCTCTCAACAATGTCCGCCTCCCAGCGTCTTTCATGAGCTTCACATACAGCCACTTCGACCCGTAGGTCGTGATACCGACGATGCGTCGAACGTTGCGAAGACCAGGTCGCACCTTGTTGTTTTCGTCGAAGACGAAGGCCACACCCGGACGCATCACCCGCTCAAGCCAGCCCTTCAACTGCGCCGGAAGCGTCGACCACCAAGTCGGATACACGAACACCAGTGCCTCAGCCCAGCGAACCGTATCGATGTGCGTCGTGATGTCGTCCGCGACCTCTGGGCTGACTGCCTTGTACGAGCGCAATTCCCCGGCGGCCATCACGGCATTGAAATTCTCTGTGGAAAGATCGATGACACGGACATCATGTCCGCCCAAACGAGCGCCGTCTCGTGCAGCGTCACGTAGTGCGGCTGAGAAACTGTCTGCAACTGGATGACAGTGAATCACCAGCACGCGCATGACATCAGACTAGGTGCGTGCGAGCTTCACCCGAAGATTGTCACGACAACAGCGCGATGACCTCGTTTAGACGCTCCGCGTGGATTGACTCTTCACGACCATTCAGACGAAGCAACTTCGCGACTTCTTCGTCGGGCTCGTTGTCTGCCCAAAACTGATAGCCGGCGTCGCCGTTCACTTCGCCTTTGATCATTCCTTTGAACGCTTCGACATCGAGGGTCGGCGGCATCGGTATGGGAAGAATTTCTTCGACCGCAGCGCTCGGCTGCCACTCGTGTCCCAACTTGATGCTGATGGCCTTGGCGATTCGCCGCGCATGTGCTCGCTCTTCACGGCCGTTGCGCAAGAGCAGCTCAGCAGCCTTTTCGTTTCCGACAATGGCAGCGACTTTTTCATAGAACACTTCACCCGAGATCTCGAGCTGGTACACCACTTCCATGGCCGGCACATCGAGCTGAGTGACACCGGCGAGAGCGGCGCCTGCGTTGTAGAAATTGCGTTCTGTCATGGGCACGTCCTATCACCCGCGAAGGTCGTCTGCGACGGCCAACACCAGATTGCGTCCCTCGTCATCAAGTGATGCGAGGTATTGGTCGTCAATCTCGTTGGCAAACAACACTCGGTCGACGTCCTGGTGGCCAGGTTTTTCCATCCAGATTGCGTGCAACAGAAACGGCACGGTTGAGCCCCGTGGAGCACGTGCCACGGCGACAGGGCCTTGGCTCACGTCGGCTGCATCGAAGCATTCGACTCGGAACCCGTCATCGTTCAGCACCGGCACGACGACGTAACCCGCTCCACCGCTTGACGAGCGAGCGAACGCTGGTGACGTGGGTAGGTCCTCTGGCCCCGAGAACCGATGCTGTGCGATCAGCCGAAGTCCACCGTGTTCAAATGTGGTGAGCGATGGACGAGTGTCCGCCCCCATGAACATGCTCGCGTCGACCCTTTCACCATAAATGTCAAGCACCCGACGAGCGAGCATGTCAGGACGAAACCCCTGCGTCACGACGTGATGAACGTCTGAATCGTGCCCGTCACCATTGACCGCAGCCGATGCTGACAACTGAATATTCCACATGAACGGATGCGCAGACACAGCTTCGACGCCCACTTCGCCGCGCTCGGGATGAAAACACATTTCAGACATCGTCTGAAGTGACATTCCCATTTGGTAGAAGCCGTGGTGCTCCCGAGCAATCGGCTCGCCGTGCAGATTGACATCGTCTGCACGTAGGCGATAACCCAAATCTGTGAGGTTCATGTGTTCAAACAACACACGCACGCCAGATGAGTCGTCCCAATGTGCGTAATAGTGCCCGGTAGTCGGCCCGAACTCAGCGCGGTGGTATCGCACCGGTGTGCCCGGAGACGTGACCAGAAGATCGTCTTTACGAACGAAATACACGGGGACTCGCTCGTCAATTGTCACGGTTCGCTCACCGCCGAACACTTCGTTCATGTCAGCCTTGAAATTTCCGGAGTCAGCCATGACCAACCAATCACGCGATTGTGAGACCGTGTGCATCGACCCGACGACCAACGCTCCGTCGAGAGGCCACGACTTGACCTCGGTCGTCGTGCCGTCGTAACGGACGACATGCGGCTGCAATCCCCCGGCGGTGAAGACCAGCTTGACTGTCCACATGCAAGATCGTTCGTGGTCGACAACCGGATGTGCGGTCGAGAAAATCTGCGGCATCACTGTGCGTGATCCGAACGAGTCCCCGCCCCAGCTGCGAGATGATCCCACTTCGCCAAGAAATGTCATCGTCGATGGGTCAATTTCGACTGGTCGACCGACGTCCCATGTCGCGAACAATCGTCCGTTCCACTGGAGTGGTGCTGTGTTTGCCATGTTGGCGTGTCCATACGGTGAATCAAGACCCATCGTGCCACCAGTGAATCGACCGGCAGCTTTGTCATGGAGGCGCTTGATCGGTGTGTCGTGTTCATGTACACGCCACGCCAATGCCCCGGCACCTGCGCCGTGTCGACCTGGTGTGAGGGTCAACCTGACCATCGCCCCGAAACCGAACAGCTGATACGTGAGTCGTGGGTCTCCAACCGGCGCACTGATGAACACGTCACCTGAAATGTCACTTGGCCACGTTCCCTCAATCGCGAGATCAAGGTCGGCGAGTGGCGACGTGAGTATCGATGTCGGAGTCGACATGTCCTGACTTTATGCGCATCTGTGAGTTGCTAGGACCGTTGCCGAGAGTGGTGCTCACGACGCAACTACGGTGGAGTCATGCCCGAGTTGACCGGTGACTTCGACACAGGCAAATTGCCCCGTATTGCCCAAGGCTCCGTCACGGTCACAATCGCGCGTACGGTCGAGCCCGGCCACGATGCTCGTTTTCTCGCGTGGAGCGACGAGATGCTCACTGCAGTACGAACTGCCGAGGGTTGTCTGGGTGCGATGACGCTTCGCCCGGGAGCCGACAGCGACGAGTACCACATGGTGTTTCGGTTTGTCGACGTCATTCACTTGCGTCGTTGGGAACGATCACCGAAGCGCGAAGAATTGCTCGGTCTCGTCGATGACATCATCAAGAGCGAACGCATCACCGTGACTCCGGGTACCGATCAATTCTTCAACGCCCAATCAGAGGCGCAGCCACAACAATCGCGCACTCGCAAGTTCCTCGCCGACACTGCCTGGGTGTACCCCATCGCACTGGGCTTCACGGTCATCGTTGCCCCGTATGTCGGAAATCTTGATCTGCTTCCGCGTGTTCTCATCTCGACATTGTTCGTCGGCGCGACGAGCAAATACGCGACTGAGCCTGTTCGCAAGTGGTGGCGCCGACGCAAGATGCTTCCGCAAGGCGTCGTACTTCGCTGAACCTTGTTGTAATGACGAAACGTCAGGCTGGAACAACGGCGCGGCGCACTGGACGATCCCATCCGGGCTGACCAGTCGATTTCGGCCGCGGCCACAGACCAGGTCCCATCTCGACCATGCCGTGGTGGGTGCTGTAGTCACCGAGCAAGTTGAGGAACGGCACCGCATCGAATGCTTCTGGTCCGCGCACACCTGTGCCTTTCCAACTTCCGTTCGCCAACAACTCGATCGCAACGACCGGACAAATGGCTGTCTGCCACAACACTGCTTGAGAACCCCATTCGCGCATCGTGGTCTCGTTGTCAGCCACGTGATACAGGTATACCTCACGGTGCTCACCGTCATAAGTGCCCTTCACCCATGTTCCCGCACAGGTCTTTCCGTGCATGAGGTGTCCGAGCTTCGAAGGGTTCGGCAACACCGTCGCGAGCACGTCGCGTGGCGCGACGTGCACATCGCCGACTTTGATTCGTTCTTTGCTGTCGAGACCTAAATAGGCGAATGTCTTCAACCAGTCGATGAACTCGGCACCAAGTCCGTACTTGAATGTCACTCGCTGACAATCGATCTCTCGCGGAATGAGCACGACTTCTTCGTGCTCCACGTTGACACACTCGACCGGTCCGATTCCCGCCGGAAAATGGAACACTTCCGGTTCACTGAAACATTCGGTGGTGTACAAACCACGATGCTTGTCCCACACGATTGGGGGGTTCAGACACTCCTCGATGGTGGTCCAGATGGAAAATGTCGGTGCGAAGTCAAGTCCGTCGATGGACAAGTTCGATCCGTCACGCACACCAATTTCGTCGATGGTGTCGAACAGATGGTCGGCTGCATAGCGAGCGAACACGTCGCTCAGACCCGGCTCGACTCCCATACCGATGAGTGCAAGAAGACCCTTTTCGCGCCATGCGCCGTCATCGGAGATCTGGTCAGCACCGAGTGGCTTGCCCACTTCTTCATACGGATTCGTGGGATGCGGCTCACTCAGGTTCATGGCCATGTCGACGTAGTTTGCGCCCGCCTTAAAACACGCGTTGAAGATGATCACGTTCAAGCGGGGGTCGCACGCATTCACCACCACATCGGCCTTGACGGACTGGATGAGGTTCACAACGTCAGATTCACTTCGCGCATCAACCTGCGCGGCGGAGAATTTTCCTGGGTCGTCCAGGGCGGAAATGGCCTGTTCTGCGCTCTCCTTGCTGATGTCAGCGAGGACGAACGAGTCGAAGAACGACCGGGTCTCTGCGATGGATGCCATTGAGGCTCCCACACCGCCTGCTCCTACTACGAGGATATTCATGATTCACCACTGCTACGCGGGGCGTACCCTGCTCATGCTTTCTTTGTGCAATTCAACGCATTTGCATTGAATCGTGGTCACATTCTACAGGGTTAGAAAACGTTCAGCAGGTCGACGACAAAGACCAGTGTCTCTCCGCCTTTGATGACCCCGCCAGCACCCTGGCTTCCATATCCCATATGGGGTGGAATGGTGAGTCTGCGTCGACCCCCCACTTTCATTCCGGCGACACCATCGTCCCAACCGGAGATGACCTGACCCGCGCCAAGTCGAAATTCGAAAGTGTCGTTGCGATCCCACGATGCATCAAACTGGCGCTGCGTGCTCCATGCAACTCCTACGTAGTGCACATCGACACTGCGACCTTTCACTGCCTCATCGCCCGTGCCCACGACCAAGTCTTCGATGAGGAGATCAGCCGGTGGTTCACCAGCTGGAATTGCGACGTCAGGTTTTGAACTCATTCATTTACAATAGTCAGCGCACTTAGACGACGTGAAGCACAGCGGAACATCAGTCGAAGGTGATACTTTGCCTTGCCGATGAGTACGGAACCGTCCCCACGTTCTGCGATGGAACTCGCACTCTCCATGGGAGATGACATTCCGGGGCCTGACTCAATTTCCTCTGAATCACACGAGCTTGTCACCGCCGTACGCGAGTTGCTCGACGCCGTCATGCGCACCGACGTCGACGATGCCACCAAAGCATCAATCACGACTGATCTTGCCACCATCATCAGTCGACTCCGCTCGAAGGAACGACAGCCATACATCACCGTCGTACGCCATGTGAACGGGCGAATCGAAAACGTCACGCAGGCGGGGTCGGGGCCGCTCAATCCGCGTGCACCAATCGTGTCGTTCGATCGTGTGCCAGTGCCGGGAAGCACCTATGCACCGGTTGAAGTGACAGCCCATGCGGTACTCGACGCATCCATGTCGGGACCGCCTGAGAAGGCCCATGGCGGCATAGTGGCCACCATGCTCGACGAAGTGCTCGGCGTCGCATCGACCGCTGCGGGTGCAAGCGGTCTCACTGTCGCGCTCAACATTCAATTCCGTGCGGGCACACCACTCGGTGTGCCGCTCACCGTCACTGCCCGCGGTACCGGGGTCGACGGTCGAAAATCTTTCGCCAGTGGCGAAGTTCGCCATGGTGACACAGTGGTTGCAGAAGCCACTGCGGTGTACGTGTCAGTACACAAGTAGGCACACGCACTCAGGTGCGTGCGTGCTCACCGAGTGCGCGAATGGGAGTCAAGCGACGGTGCAATTTGAATCGCTCGACAGCACATCGCTGCACGTGCGCGACGGCCTCATCGACGCTGTCGGTGACGAGCAGCAAGTCGAGGTCCTCGCGATTGATCGTTCCGTGCGTCACCATGTCGTCGAGTTGAGCGACTAGGGAGGACCAATACTCGGTGCCCATGACCACCATCGGAAAGTCGTGGATCTTGGCAGTCTGAATAAGCGTGAGCGCCTCGAAAAGTTCGTCAAGTGTGCCGAATCCGCCGGGCATGACGATGAACGCATATGAATACTTGACGAGCATCACCTTGCGCACGAAGAAATACCTGAAGTCGACCGACACGTCCAGATACGGGTTGGCGTGTTTCTCGCGCGGCAAGTTGATCGTGCATCCGACGCTGAATCCGCCGGCATCTTTTGCGCCCCTGTTTGCAGCTTGCATGATGCCCGGGCCGCCGCCGGTCATGACGGTGAAGCCGAGACGACTCATCTCGGATCCGACACGGCGTGCAAGTTCGTAATCGTGCGTTCCTTCAGCGATGCGCGCTGAACCGAACACGGTGACGCACGGTCCGACGAAGTGCAGGCGCCGGAATCCGTTGATGAGCTCTCGTGTCACTCGGGTGACTGTGCCCAGCTCTCGTAGTCGAGTGCGCGGCCCATCGAGAAAAGAGCGCTCTGAATATTCAATGTCTTCAAGGTTTGAATTCATGTCGCTCACCACAACCATGATGCATCGAGTTTGCGCACATCGTCACAACCGAGCAGATGCATCGTCTCGGTCAATTGTGCCGTCAATACATCGTGCACCGCGGCGACCCCTGCATCACCGGCGAGTGCGAGACCATAGAGGTACGGACGTCCGATGAACACTGCCCGCGCTCCGAGCGCCATAGCTTTGGCGATATCAGAGCCGTGTCGCACACCACCATCCATGTACACCTCGGCACGGCCCGCGACTGCGTCGACCACTTCGGGTAGGGCTCGCAGTGTCGCTGGGGCACCATCGAGTTGTCGACCGCCATGGTTCGACACGATGATTGCGTCTGCGCCCACATCGACTGCACGTAGGGCATCTGCTGCGGTGAGGATTCCCTTGACCACCACGTTGCCGGTGAATCTTTGACGAATCCATTCGACGTCGCCCCATGCGGGCGGACTGTTGAAGATCGACGCGTGCGTGTTCACCTCTGCAAGTGATGGTGCATCGACCACGTTCGCCACGTGGAACGGCATGCCCGCTCGCATGAACCGCCACAGCCACCGTGGACGAACAATCGACATCGGCCCGAATCGTGTGATGGTGGTGAAATTCAGTGCGAGCGGGAACACGACCTTGTTCCGTGTGTCGCGCTCACGACTGGCCGGAACGTTCGTGTCGAGTGTGAGGACGATCGCACCGTAACCAGCGGCTTCTGCGCGTTCGACGAGACTCATCGCCCCTGCGCGACCACCGAGGAAGTACAACTGGAACCACTTCGTGGCGTTCGACGCGGCGGCGATGTGCTCGAGTGATTTGCTCGAATACGAACTGATTGCGGCGATTGTTCCACGACTCTCGGCAACGCGCACTGTGCCAGCCTCGGCGGCTGGGTGCATGGTGCCCATCAAACCGCACGGAGCAAAAAGAAGTGGGCTGTTCAGTTCCTGTCCGAGCACCGTTGTCTTCAATGAAATCGATGCCGGTGGTTCACCCATACGTGGTCTGAAGGTGATGTCGCCAAATGCATCACGATTCGCGGCCATCGTCCGCTCTGCACCTGAACCACCATCGATGTAGTCGAACACCATGCGCGGAAGGTGTCGACGCGCACGTTCTCGAGCATCTTCGATGTTCACGAAGCGGGCACGACGATGCAATGTCGAATGGTTCGAATCAGGCACCCACTCAACATAGTGTCGAGGTCGTGCCAACGACGTCGAAAGCGGTTCCGCGCGAGGCGTGGGTGGTCCTCTTCGCGAGCGCACTGTGTATGTCCCAGTCGGGCTTGGCCCTGTCAATCACCAATGTCGCCTTCCCGAGCATTCGAGACGACTTTCCCTCCATCAGCACGTCGACTTTGTCGTGGGTCATCAACGTGTACACGATCATGGCAGGAGCATCGCTGATTGTCAGTGGCATCATCGTCACGAAGTACGGGCCACGACGCATGTTGCTCGTCGGTGCAGGGTTGTTCGCGGCGTCGGCTCTGGCATGCGGTCTCGCACCCAACATTCCGCTTCTTCTCGTCGCTCGGGTGTTTCAAGCCTTCGGTTCAGCTTTGGCCACTCCTGCAGGAATCGCGCTCTTGGTGGCGGCGTTTCCCGACTCACATCGCGCCACTGCGGTCACTGGCTACACGGCTGCTGGCCAGATCGCTGCGGCACTTGGTCCGTCACTCGGCGGTGTCATGGTCGACGCTGGGGGCTGGCGGTGGGCGTTCTTTGCGATGGTGCCGAGCGGTTCCATCGGAATGTTGCTCATCTTGAAGTTCGTAAAAGAGGACCGTCGCGCGATGACTGACGCGCGACCTGACATTCCCGGTGCAGTTCTCATCATGTTGTCGATGAGTCTGATCATCGGCGGCCTTGTGCAAAGCCGACCTTGGGGCTGGAGCGACCCGCGTGTGTTGCTAGGTATCGCCCTCGGTGCAGCGCTCATCGCATACCTGGTCAAGCGCAGCCGTGATGCAGAGTTCCCCATCATTGACCTCTCACTTTTTCAATTCGCCACGTTTCGTTCGTCGAATGTGGGAACGCTCGTGTTTGGAACTGGTTTCTTTATCGTGTTCTTCGGATACGTGCTGTTTCTCACTGACGTATGGGATTACAGCGCGCGAGACGCCGGCATCCTGCTCACACCACTCGCGCTCTGCGGAGCAATCATGGCGCCCATCACCGCGCGATTCCTGCGCACCCACGGGACGCAGACCCTTCTCATCCCAGGAGGCGTGCTGTTTGCCGCAGGCGCTCTCGTCATGTTCATCGCTGCTGGTGACGATCCGAACATTCTCGGAGTGTGGGTTCCGTCAATCCTGCTAACGGGAATCGGTTCTGGCGTCGCCTGGCCGTGTCTATATGCCGGAGTCGTCGCAGACGTTCCTGCGAATCGGTATGCCGCTGCAAGTGGGCTGAACCAGACGATTCAACGAATGGGCACGGCGCTCGGTGTTGCAATTGCCGCAGTGCTTCTCGGTGAAACTGTCGGCCAAGACACCGTCGGCCACTTTGATCGCATCTTCATCACATCAGGGCTCTGCGGATTGGTCGCAGCGATTCTCGCTGCGGTCCTTGCGCGCAACGCGCGACCCGGCTGAGCCACAGACGTCAGAACCTCCGCAGACTGATACCGTTTCCTCACACGCAAGCGAAGCATCGAGGAGTGTCCATGGGAGTCGAAGACGTCTCAAAACGTTTTGCGCTTGTCGACTTTGCCTCGACGCATGCGTCACTGGCACACGACTCTGCACGACTCGCCATTTCCGGGCCCGGAACGCGTGGCCTCGCACCTATCGCCTTTGCACTCGGAACTGACGCCGTCACGTTCATGCCCGGAGACACGGCGGCAATTGTGGCCGGGATTCATGAATCTGCTTCGTGCGTGGTGAGGTTCCGAGATGAACGTTCCTTCTCGGACTTCTTCCACGAACTTCGCACAGCACCCGGTGCCCACATGACCGGGGGTGTCACCTACGACCGCGGTGGTTTCGGCATGTTCGACGAATGGGAACCGTCGATACGTGCGATCTACCAGGGTCGTGAAGTGTTCGACCCTGTAAAGATCGACCGCACACGCATCAACCGAGTGTTCGAGTTTGACGACAACTCCGACATCGCCATCGGACAATTCGTCACTGAATTCGGCTTTGCGGTGGTGAGAAACGCCTTCTCAGCCGAAGAGATTGCTGAGATGAACACCGCGCTATCACGTCTCGAACAAGAAGCGAACAGCGAAACACCAAACACGTGGTGGACAACCACCCCAGAAGGCTCTGACGTTCCATGCCAAATCCACTACGCCACGATGCGCGCACCCGAGATTGCCTGGATTGAACATGACTCGCGCGTCACACGCTTGATGAACGCGTGCTTACCTGAACTAGTCGCCCACTCTGACCGCATGAACGGACACTTCGCCGTACTGAAACGCCCTGGTGCACGCACAGGCTTGACCGATCTCACCTGGCACATCGACTGCGGTCTCGGAGGACACACACTGTTGTGCCCCGGTCTTCACATCGGCATCCAACTGACTGCTTCCAATCCAGAGCTTGGTGGATTCTCGGTCCTTGCAGGTTCACAATTCTCATCCGTACGGCGTGCTGCCGTCGACACAGACACGTGGCCTGTCGTCACCGTCGACACACAACCTGGTGATGTCACCATCCATGTCCCACATGTCATGCATGCAGCCCCTCCCCCGACGACGACCGGAGATGGTCGCCGTACGTTGTACCTGGGGTTTGGTCAGCCACTCGCACACGACATCATCGGTGCGGGCAACTCCTTCGATGACTTGTTGGCAACGACCAACGGTTGAACCAGTAGCGACGAATCGTCAGCGTGCTATTTGTTTTCTTCAACGTCGTCGAACGATGGCAACTGCCAGTTCATCTGCATCGCCAGTAGTCGCAGTGAGAATGTGACTGCGACACCCGCCCACCGCGTGACGTCATCGGCACTGTCGGTTTCTGCGAGCAACACTGTCGTCACCGATCCGGCGAGTGCGGCCAGCGCGTAGATCTGCCCACCGAAGATGAGTGGTCGCCGCATCGCAAGTAGGTCGCGGATCACACCTCCACCAGAGCCCGTCAATACTCCGAACACGACGGCACTCCATGCGGGAACGCCAGCAGCATGTGCTGCAAGCGCACCGCTCACCGAGAATGCCGCCAGACCACCGGCGTCAGCGATGAGCACAGCGCGCGGAGAATCAAGTGACACATGCGGAACTCGGTGGCCGACGGCGATGACGACAATCGCGACAGCGCCCGCAACCGCAATTGGCCACGCTTCGTTCACCCACCACACAGGGGTGTTGCCAAGCAAAATGTCGCGAAGTGTTCCTCCACCGACGGCGCTGACGACTGCAAGAACGATGACCCCGAGCCAATCCATTTGGCCGCGGACTGCCACTGCACCACCCGACAATGCAAAAGCGACGACACCGAGCACTTCAAGCA